>NZ_JAAHBQ010000022.1 GCF_020144665.1 Oscillatoria salina IIICB1
CCTAAAGGACGGGGCTTGAAACCCAAGATTTTCGGTCAAAGCAGATGGGGTTAGACACTAAGCAGTGAATAGTTATCAGTTATCAGTAGAGAGAGATTGGAGACAAGAACCAATTAGCAAATAAACTGTTTATTGTTCGGGTGATAACTGGTCACTGCTAATCCCCAATTCCCTTAATTCGCAGAAGCGATCGCTTGTTGTCCTGGCTGGGAATTTGCAAAACCTAAAAATGCTTGTACTTGGGGAGATGCGGGTTGCTGGTAAACATAGGCTAGGTTGCGTTGATAAGGATAGTTAACAGCTTGGGGTGTTATACCATCAACTGGTACTACTTGTACTGTACTTTGATTCGCAGCTTGGGCGTAAGTTGCATAACCGATTCCGTTTTCGCCTAATGCTTGAAATAAAGGTGTCGTCGCATCTCGGTCTAAAGTGGTAAAGTTAGCACCATTACCAAAGTTACCACCATTTAGCACTAATTCTTGAAAAGCTTGGCGAGTGCCACTAACTGGAGGACGATTAATTACTTGAATGGTTCCGGAAGCAGTTCTACCTACTGCTGACCAATCGGTAATTTGTCCTTGAAAAATTTTAACAACTTGTTCTTGAGTTAAACCACCTCGGAGAGGATTAGCAATTCCCACAACGATCGCGATCGCGTCTTGGGCTACGGGAACTGCTGTTAAACCTGTATTTTTTTCTTGAGGTGTTAAAGGACGTGAAATAGCTGCTAAATCGGCACTTCTTGACTGTACAGCTTCGATACCTTTTTCTGTTCCACCTGCTAAGGTAACAATTCTCGTATTAGGAAATTGTTGCTCGAAACTATTTTTTAGTGCCTGATTAATTTGTACCATACTTGTTGAACCTTCGATGCGAATTGTGGTTCCTGCTGGTACGTTATTCGGTGGAGTAAATTCGTTTGTGGGTGCGTCGGGAGAACTATTCGTAGTTACTGGTTGATTGTTTGCTGGATCGAGATTTTCGTTATTGTTTCCGCCAATTAATCCTTGTATTCCTCCAGATTTAGTAAACCACCAATAGCCGCCGCCAAGTAAGGCTAAGGTGATAATTAAAGCTAAAATTAAGGGTATGGTTTCGTTTTTTTGGGACATGGTGATTTATTTGTAACCACTGATAAACGCAGATAAATGCAGATTTATTTATCTGAAAATTTTCGGCGATATTTTTGATTAATGTAAGTTAAAAGTGAGAATTTTAACTAATGTTTATTTAGCGAATTCTGACGAATCCGGCTTCCTCGATTAGCTGTTGACCTTGATTGCTTAGTAATAAGTTAGCATAGGTAATGCCAGCTTGTTCGTCAACGCTACCATCTTGTTTAACAATGACAAATAGTCTTCTAGTAATGGGATATTCTCCATTTTGAAAAGCTGCTGAATTTAACTGATTTCGTCTGTTAGGGCATTCATCAAGAGGTACGAATGGTTTTTGGTAGGGAGCCACAAATTCGTCGCTTCTACGTCCAATTGGGAGGGTTTTGATAGTACATTGAGGAACGACTTCGGGTGCGGAAGCAAAATAAATTCCGCCCGGATTTTCCGCAACTTTTCTTAAAGCTTCTGTGGTTGTAGAAACAAGTTCAATATTAGCAGCAAATTCTGCGCCATTTAAGACATTTTCGACAAAAAATTCGCTCGTGCCTCCTGCTTCTACAGGTCGAGAATAAGCAATAATCGGAATACTGTTACCACCAATTTGATTCCAATTAGTAATTTTGCCTGTATAAATATCTTGAAGCTGAGAAATAGTGATTCCGGGAATTGTTAAATCGGGATGAGTAGCGATCGCAATTCCATCGATGGCTACGGGAATTTCTTTCAAGCTAAAACTGCGTGTTTGCGCTTTTTCATATTCTTCCTCTTTTAGCGATCGCGAAGATTGAGAAAATGCTAGTTGATTATTTAATAACATTTTAATCCCCGTACCAGAACCGGGCGCACCACTGGTAGGATCGGTATAGCGTAAGTCAAACTTAGGCCAAACAGTTTGGATTGCTGGATCTACTTCTTTACGAATTGTTGCCCAGGTTGTACTACCACCATAGCTAAATAAGCCGGAAGGTACATTTTCTACTTCGGCAAAGGTATCTACACTTGCTGTTGTTGCTGCTTCAATCTGAGAGTTATTGGCGGTTTGGTTATTATCTTGAGAATTATCCTGACTCAGATTAAATCCACCTCGATTAAACAGCCAAAAACCACCACCTAATAAAGCTACTGTAATCGCTAAAGTTAAAATTAAGGTTAAGGTTTCGTTTTTTTGTGACATAGAAGCTGCAAATATCTCCTGCTTCTACTTTAAGGTATTGGCACGAATTCATAGCCAAAAGAAGTGCGCGATCCTGGTTGAATAGTTACTAATTGTACAGCTTGGTTGCGATCGCCAGAACTCAAAAAGCGAATTTTGCCTGATGCACCGTTGGCTTCAAAGTTACCAGAAGAAAGGGTTTGTTGTAAGCCACTACGACTGGGATTAGGTTGTAAACCAGCGATTAAGGCTTGGCTAGCATCATAAGCTAAAGCGGTACGCCAGTTAACTTCTCCTCCCCATAATTTTCCCGCCGTTTGGGGAAATTCAGCATCGGGATCGGCAAGAATATGCCAAGGTACTGCTAAAATCATCCCAACGGCGTCAGAGCGACCAATTTGTAAGGTTTTAACTTTGTAAGCACTATCTCCAGCTAATAATGGTAAGCGTTTATCGTTAACTTGGACTACTTGTAAAGCTTGGTCGAGAGTAGCAGAATTCGGTGCTAACATTAAAACTTCTGCGTTTTTGGCGATCGCGTCGTTCACCGCATTGGCAGAATTAAAGTTATTATCGGCAAAGTTATATTCAGCAACTACCTCTCCACCGTCACCAAATAAGGCGGTTGTATATTCATTTTTGAGAGATTTACTGTAACTACTCTCTGAGTTGAAAAAGACGGCTGCTTTTTGTAAGTTTAATTCGTTGACTGTATAGCGAGAAAGGGCGCTACCTGCAAAGCGATCGCTAGGAACTGTCCGAAAGATATAATTGCCTAGAGTAGAAAGTTCTACTGATGTGGATGTCGGCGAAATCATTACCAATTTATTTGCTTGATAAATTTCGGCTGCGGCTAAACTAACTGCGCTGCCAAAATGACCGATAACTCCTAAAATATCAGAGCGATCGATAAATTCTTCAGCTAATTGTTTGGCAATTTCAGGATTATTATCATCGTTAGCAATTAAAATTTTTAGAGGAATACCATTAATTCCTCCTACTTGATTGATTTCTTGTTGCGCTTGGGCTACTCCCCGCAGCATTTCTTGGGCGGCATCAATTTCTTCACCGATAGGCATTGAAGCAACAATTGTGTATGATTTATTTTTCCCAATCCGAGCATTATTCAGATAAATTAGGGCTTCTGGATCGTTGGGTTTTTCTTTGAGAGATGCTTGTAAATTCTTAATTGCTTCAGGATAGTTATCTTTAGCGATCGCTGCTGTCGCATTCACTTTTTCCTGAGTACCATCCCCAGGAATTAAAACTTTTTCGCCCTCACTAATTCTTGCTGACAAACTTTTTTTCGATTCAGATAGATTTATTGTTTCTCTTGCATTATTCTCTGAAGTTGAGTTAATAAATCTACCATTAGTAAACCACCAAATCCCCCCCGCAACTAAACCCAAAGTAATCAATAGGGAGATTAACAAAAGTTTTGTTTCATTTTGCTGATTCATTTTTAGTTATTTAATAACCACCTAAATTTATTAGTTAGCAAGTCCCTGCATTTACTAGTTATCAGTTACCAGTTAAATCATTGCCGATAGTAATTTATAAATTAAACGGAAAAGGGCTGTAACTGCAACTGTTGCTGCTGCGGTAAAAATTCCTGCTATCAGCACAAATTGAATCCCAAAACCGCCTCGCAGGCCGGGAATTAACATCAATGCTAAAGTAATAATGGCAATAATTGGTAAATCTTTTCCTTCAATTATGCGGCGATATTGCACAAAAATTAATCCGCCGACAATTGCACCTAATAATCCGATACTAATTCCTGGAGAAGGTAATAAACTTCCTAAAGCAAAAAATAATAACCCCGCTTCAAATCCTGTAAAAGCGGCGCTAAGAAGGATGTCTAGTAAAGAAAATCGTCGTCGTGCAGGTGTGCCACTAGGTTGCTGCTGAATTCTTCCTTGTTGCTGAGACGGAGGTACTGGGGAAGATGCTTGTGAGGGGTTGACAGATTGAGGAGTTTGTGGTAAGTTGCCTGATTGAACGGTAGCTGCTTGGGGAGAGGGATTAACTACGGCTGTTGATTGGGCAGGATTAGGTGAAGGTTGTGGTGGTAGTGGAGTGGGAGTTATCGAGTGATTTTGGAGAGCATCAATAACTTCTTGGGCGGAGGAGTAGCGATCGCTGGGATTATGTTGTAACATCCGATCGAAAATCTCAGCAAGAGAGTCACTAACGCCCGGAGCCTGCGATCGCCAATTCCAGCGATCGTCATGGTAAAGTTCTTCAAAATCCTTCCCCGTCAGTAAATTTACGCAAGTAGCCGCCAGTGCATACAAATCCGTCGAAGGATAGACGCGAGAGCCAATCATTTGTTCTGGCGGAGCAAAACCCATCGAAAAAATGCCCGTAGAGCGTGAAGGTGGGGGAGTACCTGCACCTGCGGTAACTTGCTTCACAGCCCCAAAATCGAGGAGATACAAACGCCCGGAGCGATCGCGCATAATATTAGACGGTTTAATATCTCGATGGATCGAATTATGTTCGTGGACAAACTGAAGTACATTAAGAATCGACTCTAACACCTCACGAACTTCAGCTTCGCTCAACTGTCCTTTTGCTTGTAATTCTTTTTCTAAATCTTGTCCATCGATAAATTGCTGTACCAAATAGAAAAATTGGTTTTCCGAGTTAGCTGCACCATTACCCACAATCAAAGGGAAAAAAGCGTACAGATCGGGAATTTGAGGATGTTCGCTTCCCAACCTTTCTAAAACCTCAGCTTCGCGAGAAAACAAATTTTGGGCAATTTCCAACTGACGAGAACTTAAATTTCCTGCTGGCTGAAACTGCTTCACCACACAAAAGCGCATCGTCGGAGTATAGCGATCGCGTGCTAGAAATGCTGCACCAAAGCCACCTCTACCCAACAAACGAGAAGGAAGATAGCGCCCTGCCAAAATTAAAGGCATTCCACAACTAGTGCAATATTTCTGCTGTGCTGTTTTCAGCTTCGACTCATCGTCAAGATCGCTAAAGTTATTTAGAGGTTTCGAACAGCCAGGACGGGTGCAAATAATTTCCATAATTGTTGCAAACAAGGCTCACTCACCAGTCTGCCATAATTTTCTGTTTGCACTATAACAGGTGACTTACTCCCAGCTAAGTCAACTCTTGCTCTTGATTAGCTTGTTCTTGATTGGGAGTAGTAGC
The DNA here is from genome assembly GCF_020144665.1 of Oscillatoria salina IIICB1. Taxonomy (NCBI): domain Bacteria; kingdom Bacillati; phylum Cyanobacteriota; class Cyanophyceae; order Oscillatoriales; family Oscillatoriaceae; genus Oscillatoria; species Oscillatoria salina. The sequence goes on from NZ_JAAHBQ010000022.1 coordinate 5,443, forward strand.
TTTAACTTTAGAAGGCGATCGCGACGCATTCAACTCGATCCCGGTATACCATCCCTGAGTAGCAAACTTCGGCAAAATTTCCTGGCTAAAAGCTTCTGCGGCTTTAGAGCGGTAACGACTAGGATTAATAATCACGTGCAAAATACGTTTAATTACCAGATCGTCAAATTGAGCGCGGTGCAAAATTCCCATCTGCAACTCTTTTTCGATCGCCGAAATCGAGACAAAAGCTGCTCCCAGTCCTGATTGGACAGCATTTTTAATCGCCTCAATCGAGTTTAACTCCATCTCAATTTTCAACCGCTTCGGATCGATATCCCAGCGACTCAACACCCCATCAATTACTTTGCGGATTGTCGATTGAGAATCCAGAGCAATAAACTGCAATTTATAAAGGTCTTCTTTTTGAATTTTGTCAACCTGAGCAAACTGATGAGTCACAGGCAAAATTAGCGCCAACTCATCTTCAGCATAAGGAATAACATCTAAAACATCTTGCAATTCTGGGGGTACTTCCCCACCAATAATCGCCAAATCCACTTGTCCATTTGCCACACTCCAAGAAGTGCGCCTTGTCGAATGAACTTGTAGTTGTACCGACACATCAGGATACAATTGGCGAAACAAACCGATCATCCGAGGCAAAAAATAAGTTCCGGTAGTTTGGGATGCGCCGACGATCAGCGTACCGCCTTGAAGATTTTGCAAATCCTCCAAAGCTCGGCAGGTTTCCTGACAAAGAGTGATAACTTTTTCCCCATAATTGAGGAGTAAGTGACCTGCTTCAGTTAGCTGCGCCCTGCGTCCTCCTCGATCGAATAAAGGTACATTAAGTTGTCTTTCCAAGTTTTGTACTTGCAGGCTAACTGCTGGTTGGGATACATAAAGGCTATCAGCAGCACGTTTAAAACTCCCCTCAGCAGCGATCGCTTTGAGTATCCGGAGTTGATCGAGAGTAAAAGGGATATCAGACATAAGGCTAAGGAGAGAAAGTTTAATTATCCGGGGTTATGGTCGGTTCCGACAGTCTGCCCGGACTTTGAGCTGCCCGGTGTCTTAATCTCAATCTCATTGCTATTGGAACCACAATTTACGAAACTAATTTTTGCTTACAGTTACTAATTGATGTAAGACAAAGCATTTTTTCTTGAGATGTTATCTATAATACCGACAAATATCTCCCTTAACGATCTGAACTTACAAATATTATGGGATGAGGGAGTAAAAAAGAAAGTCTCCGCTCAAAATAGACAGTAACACAACAGGGGAGCGACTACCTACTCAATCATCAAAATCCTTTGAGGATGAGGATTTGTCAATGTTACCATTGAGCAGTGTTCGTACTGAAATTAACTGCCAAAACTGGATTGTTTCCTAAACTTATGATCTTCAAAGACTGGTTGACACTTAGTCACTGGATAATGTTGGGTTTGCTGTTAGGGTTTGCGATCGCCCATAGCGGTTTGGCTGCACTACGCCCTTGGGGAGAAGCCAAAATTGGCGCCAGACTCTACCGCCTGCTCTTTGCTAGTGTTAGTATTCCCCTCGCCACAATTTTAATTATTTATTTCTTTAATCACCGTTACGATGGTCTCCAACTTTGGCAACTACGACACATTCGAGGGGTATTTACCACAGTTTGGGTTTTAAGTGCGATTTCCTTTATTTTTCTTTACCCAGCTACTTTTAACCTCCTAGAAATTGCGGCAATTCAGAAACCAGAAGTTCACCTCTACGAAACCGGGATTATGCGCATTACCAGACATCCCCAAATGGTCGGACAAATAATTTGGTGTATTGCTCATAGCCTATGGCTTGGCACAAGTTTCACTTTATTGACTTCAGTAGGATTAGTTGCCCATCATTTGTTTGCCATTTGGCACGGCGATCGCCGTTTAGAAGCACGCTACGGAGAAGCTTTTCTAACTGCCAAAGCTCGCACTTCTGTGATTCCTTTCCAAGCCATTCTTGATGGTCGTCAAACTCTTAAATGGCAAGAGTTTCTCCGTCCTGCTTATCTGGGAGTCCTAGCTTTTGTTTTGCTCCTTTGGTGGGGTCATCCCTGGTTGATGACTGTCACCGCTAAAGTTCCTTGGTGATTGGGGATTGGTGATTGGGGATTGGTGACTGGGGATTGGTGACTGGGGATTGGGAAGAGGGGAAAGAGGGGGAGGACAAGGAAGACTTGGGAGATAAACTATTAACTGATAACTGTTCACTGATAACTGTTCTCTGATAACTGTTCACTGTTAACTGTTCACTGTTAACTGTTCACTGATAACTGTTCACTGATAACTGAACCTAGTCCCCAATAAAACACATACTTTTGTTATTTTGTCAAGAACAAAATTATTGAGATCCCCATTATCACTCGATCCCAAATAGATGTAGCATGATCCAAAGTGCATATAACAAAAGTTAGATAACAAAACGGAATTATGCTGGTTTCTGTAAGCGAGCGGAACTTTTCCAAAGAGGTTTTAGAATCGAACCAGCCAGTGCTGGTTCACTTTTGGACACCTTGGTGTGGTTTATGTAAAAGAATTAACCCTTTATTGCATCAATTTCAGTTGGAATGGGAAGGACAAGTTAAAGTAGTGGGGATCAATCCCGACGAAAACTTAAAACTAGCTTCTCAATATCGTCTCACCAGTTTACCAACATTGCTAATGTTCGATCGCGGAGCAGTAGTAGATCGTATTGAAGGCTTTCAGGGACGGGAGGAACTCAAACGGAACTTAGATAAACTAATGGTTAGTTTGCTACCAAGTTCTGCTTGAAGAGGAAGGTGTCAAAGCAACTGGTGAAAAAGAAAGCGAACAATAGAGCGATCGCTATTAACCTCACTTAAAAAATTTTTAGTACAACCACTAAAAAACCCACTAGCAAAAATCAGCCAGTGGGTTTTTCAGATTTTTGCAGGCTAATTTCTTTTCTTAAGAGGGATTTTTTCAGTATCAAGCTTAGTTTTCATGGGAACTAACATTCAGACATTAGACAACTTCAAAAAACTTCACCAGGGAAACGATCCCAGCAAAAATAGGTACAAACACTTCCCGATCTCACCGTATGTGTCACAATTGTTAACGGTACTAGCCAAAAAGTGAAGAAATATAAAGTAGGCATTTAGATGGAACCGCTGTATCAGTACGCATGGCTAATTCCCGTCCTACCGCTAGCAGCAGCAATGCTAGTTGGGTTAGGACTAATTTCCTTAAACAAAGCAACTAACAGTTTGCGTAAATTGAACGCCGCATTCATTATTTCTATTTTAGGAATAGCAATGGGGCTTTCCTTTGCGCTGCTGTGGAGTCAAATTCACGGACACGAAGTTTATACGCGCACCCTAGAATGGGCAGCAGCAGGAGATTTTCACCTCAAGATGGGCTATACCATCGACCACCTCAGTTCCCTGATGCTGGTCATTGTCAGCACCGTAGCCTTTTTGGTAATGATTTATACCGATGGCTACATGGCGCACGATCCAGGTTACGTGCGCTTCTACGCTTACCTCAGCTTATTTAGCTCATCAATGCTGGGCTTAGTAGTAAGTTATAACCTGGTACAAATTTACATCTTTTGGGAACTGGTAGGAATGTGTTCCTACCTCCTGATCGGTTTTTGGTACGATCGCCCAGCCGCAGCCGATGCTTGTCAAAAAGCCTTCGTCACTAACCGCGTCGGCGACTTTGGCTTGCTCTTAGGGATGCTGGGTTTATACTGGGCAACCAATAGTTTTGAATTCGATGTCATCGGGACTCGCCTCGAAGAGTTAGTTAACTCTGGCTTATTGAGTGCGGGTTTAGCTTGTTTATTCGCAATTCTCGTCTTTATGGGACCAGTAGCCAAATCTGCTCAATTTCCCTTACAGGTTTGGCTTCCCGACGCAATGGAAGGTCCGACACCAATTTCCGCCTTGATTCATGCGGCAACAATGGTCGCAGCCGGAGTATTTTTAATCGCCCGGATGTATCCGGTATTTGAACATATTCCCGTAGCGATGAGCACGATCGCTTGGACAGGTGCTTTTACTGCCTTTTTGGGAGCAACGATCGCGATTACCCAAAATGACATTAAAAAAGGTTTAGCATATTCGACCATTTCCCAACTCGGTTATATGGTCATGGCAATGGGAGTCGGAGCATACACCGCCGGACTTTTCCACCTGATGACTCACGCTTATTTCAAAGCAATGCTGTTCCTATGTTCGGGTTCGGTAATTCATGGAATGGAAGAAGTAGTCGGTCACGACCCGGATTTAGCCCAGGATATGCGTTTAATGGGAGGCTTACAGAAATTTATGCCGATTACCTCCTTAACATTTTTAGTCGGTACCTTAGCAATTTCGGGTATTCCTCCCTTTGCAGGCTTTTGGTCAAAAGATGAAATCCTCGGTAATACTTTTGCAGTCAACCCTCTATTGTGGCTTATTGGCTGGATTACTGCCGGAATCACGGCTTTCTATATGTTCCGGATGTATTTCATGACCTTTACAGGTGATTTCCGAGGTAACGATAAATCCATTCGCACCAAGCTAAAAGCAGCCGCAGCAGAAGCCCAGACAGCTTCTCTACAACCTGCCTTTGGACCAGGTGCAATGAACCCCCAAGAACTCGAAGCAGACGATCGCGAGACTCATAACGGACATCATCATAGCGAGAAACCCCACGAATCGCCTTTAACAATGACTTTACCCTTAGTCATCTTGGCAGTACCTTCACTGGCGATTGGTTTATTAGGTAAACCGTGGGAAAACTTGTTTGAAGAATTTATTTATCCCCCAGGAGAAACTGCTTCGGAAGCATTAGCCGCAGCCAGTCATTTTGAGTGGACAGAGTTTGGGATTATGGCAGGTGCATCAGTAGGAATTTCCTTAATTGGAATTACCTTAGCATCGCTAATGTATTGGCAGCACAAAATCGACCCAGGCGCGATCGCTAAAAAAATTGAACCACTTTACCAGCTTTCGCTCAACAAGTGGTACTTTGACGACATTTATAACTCGGTGTTTGTTATCGGTTCCCGTCGTTTAGCGCGACAAATCCTCGAAATTGATTACCGTGTCGTCGATGGCGCAGTTAATTTAACTGGTTTAGCCACGTTAATTAGTGGCGAAGGATTGAAATACTTAGAAACTGGTCGCGCCCAATTTTATGCCTTAATTATTTTTGGCGCGGTTTTGGGTTTGGTAATCTTGTTTAGTGCAATCTAGGACTGGATTGGGGCTTGGGAGACAAGAGAGAGGGGGAGGACAAGGGAGAGGGGGAAGATAAACTGATAACTGTTCCCCGATAACTAAACCCAATCCAAGGGTCCCCAATCCAAGGGTCCCCAATCCCCAATCACCAATCCAAGGGTCCCCAATCACCAATCACCAATCCAAGGGTCCCCAATTCCTAATCACCAGTCCCCAATCCTTAATGACGAATAGCGGAGAAAAATGACAGAATTTCCCTGGCTAACAACAATTATTCTTTTTCCCATCGTGGCTTCACTGGCAATTCCGTTTTTTCCGATTGAGGAAGATAAAGCGGAACAACCAAAAACTGCGGTGAGAGTAAGATGGTACGCCCTCATTGTCGGGCTGATTGATTTTGTTTTGATTGTTTATGCTTTCTACACCAATTACGATTTAAGCAACCCAGATTTACAACTGGTAGAAAGTTATTCTTGGGTTCCTCAACTCGATTTAAATTGGTCTGTAGGTGCTGACGGCTTATCGATGCCGTTGATTATCCTGACTGGTTTTATTACGACGCTGGCAATTTTAGCAGCTTGGCCCGTAACTCTCAAACCAAGGCTGTTTTATTTCCTAATCTTGGCAATGTATGGCGGTCAAATTGCCGTTTTTGCCGTTCAGGATATGTTGTTATTTTTCCTGGTTTGGGAGTTAGAGTTAATTCCGGTTTATCTGCTGTTAGCGATTTGGGGCGGGAAAAGACGGCTGTATGCAGCGACGAAGTTTATTTTGTATACCGCCGGTGGTTCGTTGTTTATCCTCGTTGCGGCGCTAACGATGGCATTTTACGGGGATAGTGTTACCTTTGATATGCGATCGCTAGCCCTCAAGGATTATGCAATTAATTTTGAATTGTGGCTGTATGCGGCTTTTCTAATCGCTTATGCAGTGAAATTGCCCATTTTCCCCTTACATACTTGGCTACCCGATGCCCACGGTGAAGCTACTGCGCCAGTGCATATGTTACTAGCTGGTATTCTCCTAAAAATGGGCGGTTACGCCTTGTTACGCATGAATGCCGGAATGTTACCCGATGCTCATGCTTATTTTGCCCCAGTATTAGTAATTTTGGGGGTAGTGAATATTGTCTACGCTGCCTTCACCTCTTTTGCCCAGCGTAATTTGAAACGAAAAATTGCTTATTCTTCGATTTCTCACATGGGCTTTGTCTTAATCGGTATTGCTTCATTTACCGATTTAGGGATTAGCGGTGCAGTCTTGCAAATGGTATCCCACGGTTTGATTGGGGCGAGTTTATTCTTCCTCGTCGGCGCAACTTACGATCGCACTCACACGCTGATGTTAGATGAGATGGGCGGTGTGGGACAGAAGATGAAGAAGATTTTCGCCATGTGGACTACTTGTTCCCTCGCCTCGTTAGCTTTACCGGGAATGAGTGGATTTGTGGCAGAATTAATGGTCTTTGTGGGCTTTGCGACTAGCGATGCTTACAATGCGACATTTAAAGTAATTGTCATCTTCCTGGCAGCAGTAGGCGTAATTTTAACTCCGATTTATTTGTTATCCAATCTGCGGGAAATTTTCTACGGTAAGGAAAACAAAGAATTGGTGTCTCACGAAGTTCTCGTGGATGCCGAACCCAGAGAAGTATTTATCATCGCTTGTTTATTAGTGCCGATCGTCGGAATTGGCTTGTATCCCAAGATACTTACTGAAATTTACGATGCGACCACAATACAGCTAACTGCCAAACTGAGAAATTCTGTGCCTTCGCTAGTGGAAGAAATACCAGTCGCGGCAAAACAAATGCCCCAGGTAGCCTTGAAAGCACCAGCGATCGCCCAAAACTAAATTCTCTACTTAGGTAATAATCAAAGGGCAGCGCATTCTTACGCTGTCCTTTGATTATTAGAGAAAATAAACAAAGAACTTGCCGCTAGGGCGATGACCATGCCAAATATCAATCAGCTTTTGCGTGCGCCTGGCTTAGAGAGAGCAATGGAAAGAAACTTTCTCTGTGTTAGTGTCGAAACCTCTGTGGCTGAGGCGATTGCACTGAGGAATAACTTAAATACTTCACCCTATCTAGTGACAACTCTAGTAGTGGTTGAACAAAAGCAAGTATTGGGATTATTGAGCGAAAGGGAACTTTTGGCTTTACTCGTTTCCGGAAAAAGCTTGTCAACAAAAGTAGCTGAGGTCATGAACTCTTCTCTCATTACCCTGAAACTGTCTGATTCTCCAGATATTTTGACGGCTTTATCTCTCTTAAATCGCTATCAGCTTAACTGTTTGCCAGTAGTAGACGATCGCCAAGAAATTGAGGGTATTATTACTCACCAAAGTATCAATCAAGCAATCCTCGCTTGTAATAGCGATCGCCGACCAGGATTCTCCCCCCCACTAAACCCGCCCTCAACTGAGAGTCAAGAAAGGCAAAAACCTCGAAAATCTTTACCAGAGGCAATTACAACTAGCGATCGCCACTCACCAAATATCTACAATAAGCTTTTTGGCGCGATTTCTGCTCGTCTCAAAGCTACAGAAGAGTTAACCCACACTCAAGAACAACTCCAAGCATTTTTTAATGCTGTACCGGGATTTGTCTCTTGGGTTGGTTCTGATGGTCGCTATCTGAAAGTTAATCAGCATTTTGCTTCTACCTATAACCTTACTCCCGAAGATTTTTTAGGCAAAAAAGTGGGTTTGATTGAATCTAGTCCGGAACTGACTCACATTATGGATCAATTTTTAGCTAGTTCTACCTCGAAAATTACTTGCGAAGTTACTAGCAAAGTTAAGGGCGAGTTTCACAATTATTTAGTTGTAGCTCAAAAGTACCAAAACGGTAACGCTGCGGTGACAGTCGGCATTGATATCACCGAACGTAAACGCACTGAAGAACAATTACTTACTGCTACTTGCCGTCTTTCTGCTTTGATTGAAAACTTACAAGCTGGTGTAGTTGTCCTTGACGAGTTTGAACGAGTTGTTCTCATTAATCAAACTTTCTGCAATCTTTTCGCAATCCCTATTTTACCTGCGGCTTTAATTGGCGCAGATTTTACCGATTTTGCTGAGAAATATCAACATTGTTTTGCTCAACCAAGACAATTTAAGCAACGCTATCAAGCAATATTATCAGCGCGGAAAATCGTCACGGCTGAAGAACTTCAACTAGCTAACGCTAAGATCCTCGAACGAGATTACGTGCCGATTGCTGTAGAGGAAAATTATGTTGGTAATTTGTGGATGTATCGCGATATTACTCAGCGTAAGCAATCAGAAGCAGAACTGCGGAATTCCTTAGTCAAGCAACAAGAACTCGCTGCACTAAGATCTCGTTTCGTCACGATGACTTCTCACGAATTTCGCACTCCTTTGAGTACCATTCTTTCTTCTGCCGAACTCCTGGAACACTATCGTTATAAATGGACTGAGGAAAAGCAATTGCTTCATTTGCATCGGATTCAAAACTCAGTCAAACAAATGAGAGAATTGTTAGATGATATTTTAATTATTGGCAAAGCCGAAGCCGGGAAACTAGAATTTAACCCAGTCGCCATAGATTTAGTCTCCTTCTGCCGCGAATTAGTAGAAGATTTACAATTAAATGCTTTCAACAAGCAAGAAATTGCTTTTACTTATCAAGGAGAAAAAACTCTAATTTTTCTGGATGAAAAATTATTGCGCCAAATCTTGACTAATCTTCTTTCCAATGCAATTAAATACTCTTTTAACGGTAGTACGGTTAAGTTTTCCGTTCTCCAGAAACAGCAGGAAGTAATATTCCAAGTTCAAGATCTGGGAATTGGCATTCCGAGCGAAGATCGATTACATTTATTTGAACCTTTTCATCGAGGTAGCAATGTTGACGATCTCCCAGGTACGGGGTTAGGATTATCAATTGTTAAAAAATGCGTTGATTTTTGTCAAGGTACAATTAAAATAAAAAGTCAAGTAGGTCAAGGCACAGAATTTACAGTTATTTTGCCAATCGGTCATTAGTCGGAAAAATCAAAAAACAGCAAAAAATTGACAAATGACTAAAGTTTTGATTATCGAAGATGAGGAACTAGTAAGAGAAAACTTGCTCGAACTGCTCGATGCGGAAGGATTTGACGTAATTACGGCAGAAAATGGGCTCGTTGGTTCCCGATTAGCCCAAGAGCAAATTCCCGATCTAATTCTTTGCGATGTGATGATGCCGGAAATGGATGGTTATGCTGTGTTAGAGTGGCTACGTCAAAACCCAGAAACAGCAACTATACCTTTTATTTTTCTCACAGCAAAAGCTGCGAAAAGTGATTTTCGTCAGGGAATGGAACTGGGAGCAGATGATTATCTGACTAAACCTTTTACAAGAGCAGAATTACTAGGAGCAATTAATAGTCGTCTAAAAAAAAAGGCGCTAATTCAAGCACATCATCATCACCAAATTTCGCAATTAGAAGAAAAACTTAAATATGTTCTCGATCACGATCGTCTAACTGATTTACCAAATCGACTTTCTTTGCGAGAAAATTTTACCCGGATTGTCGGTAATATCTCTACTACTTCGCGCAATAATCATTTGTTAATAGTGATGTGTTTGGCTGTAGACCGATTTAGTCGCATTAATGAAACATTAGGTCATAGTTCCGGCGATTCGTTACAAAAAATTGCCGCACAACGTTTGCTTGATTGTGTTAATTCTGACGATTTAGTTGCTTATTTAAGTACCAATAGGTTTGCGATTCTGCTGACTAGCGATCGCTACGAGAGCAAGGAGTTTTATGCCAGTGAGTTCGCTCGCCAAATTCTCGACCGTTTCAGTAAATCTTGTACAATTAATAATCAAGAGGTTTTTGTTACTGCTAGTATTGGTATTTCTTTTTATCCGCAAAATAGTATCGAGCTAGAAAGTTTGTTGGGACAAGCTAATTTGGCGATGGATTATGCTGCTTCTCAAGGAGGCAATCAATTTCAATTTTATACCCCTGCTTTTAATATTCAAAGTAGCGATCGTTTAGTGTTAGAAACGGATCTTCGCTACGCTTTAGCAAGAGAAGAATTGATTGTTTATTATCAGCCGAGGCTGAGTTTGAAAACAGGTGAAATTGTTGGCGCTGAGGCATTAGTGCGCTGGTTACACCCGAAACGGGGTTTGATTTCTCCTAGTAAATTTATCCCGATTGCTGAAGAATCTGGGGAGATTTTTCCCATCGGAGAATGGGTTTGGCGTACTGCTTGTCGTCAAGTCGCTAGTTGGAATTTACTTAGAGCAGAACCTTGCCAAATAGCAGTTAATTTATCAGCACGTCAATTTGGACAAATAGATTTGCCAAATCACTTGGAAGATATTTTGCTTGAAACAGGGCTAAATCCGCGATATCTAGAGTTAGAATTAACTGAAAGTATTCTCGTGCAAAATCCTTTGCTTGCTAAACAAAAAATGGAAGCGATTAAATCCTTGGGAGTCCAGTTGGCTATCGATGATTTTGGTACTGGTTATGCTTCTTTAAGTTATTTACAACAGTTTCCTTTTGATATTTTGAAAATAGATCGCTGTTTTGTGCATAATCTTTCTGATGAAGCTAAAAATGCGGCAATTGCGATCGCGATCGTTCAAATGGCTCACAAGCTTAATTTTAAAGTGATTGCTGAAGGTGTCGAAACTCAAGCTGAGTTGGATTTTTTGCGCGAACATGATTGCGATGAAATTCAAGGATATTTTTTGAGTCACCCTTTATCAGCAGAGCGATTTTTTCAACTTTTCATTACTGAAAAAAGTAACAATTTTTACTTTGATTAAAATTTGACATTGGTTAAAATTAGCAATATAATTATAAAACAAATTGGGATTTTAAGCTAGAAGCTAAAGTTAGTTTTTTCTTAAGAAATAAGCTGGTAAACTTAACTAATATCTATTTTCTAGGAAAGAAAAAATTATGTCTGACTACTTTTTACTGACTCGAGTTCTCCTTCGGTTTGAGGAAAGAGCAGATGATGTCGTCGGAGATATATCTGCGGCTGCTTTTACACCGGATGGTAGTTTATGGATCGGCTCTGATGAAATGATTGGAGTTGAACGTCTTTCTCCTATTGAAACAAATATTTTTGCCCAGCACAAGCGATTTGCCATGGCAGATTTTATCGAACTATTTAATAATAAAGATGAAATCGATATCGAAGGAATGGATTATGCTGATGGTTATCTGTGGTTGACTGGTTCTCAAAGTACCAAACGCAAAAAAGCTAAAGGAAAGAAAGCAGAAAAAGACCTAAAACGATTAACACAAATTAAAACGGATTTAAATCGTTACTTATTGGCTCGAATTCCAGTTATCAATGGTGAATTAGTCAAGTCTTGCGCCTTAGCTGACGACGCTGAAGAAAAACTGACCGCAGCTTGTTTAGAAAAAAGAGAAAGTAGTAATATTTTGATTGAAGCGCTGAAAGAAGATCCCCACTTAGGTTTAATTATTTCCACAGGATTACCGAGCAAAGATAATGGCTTAGATATTGAAGGATTAGCGGTACGGGGAAATAAAGTTTTTCTGGGTTTGCGCGGTCCGGTTTTGCGCGGCTGGGCGATAATTTTAGAACTTGAAGTAGAAGAATCGGAACCGGGAATTTTAACTTTGAAAGAAATTGGTGAATCGGGACAAAAATACCAAAAACATTTTCTAGAATTGAATGGTTTAGGCGTGAGAGAATTATGTTTACATGGCGAAGATATGATTGTTTTAGCCGGACCAACAATGGATTTAGAAGGTGAAATGACAGTCTTTCGGGTAAAAAATCTCTTTGAGCGTTCTGGAGAGACAATTTCTTGGCAAGAATCAGGAGATATAGAAGTATTATTTGACTTACCGTTTACAATTGGTTCAGACCACGCCGAAGGATTAGCCTTGTATGCTTGTTTAGGAAAGGAAGATTGTTTATTTGTAGTTTACGATTCTCCTAACGAAAACAGAAAAGCAGGAGAAAAAGAAATTTATGCAGATGTTTTCCGCTTAAAGAAGTAAGTTAATAAATGCCAAACTTACGCAAAAATTTATCGATTTTGCGAGCAACACCGTCTTTCTTACCCATTTCAGTGCGAGGATCGATAGTGGTTTGAGTCTCACCTTGAAAAAGAATAAATCCACCCACAGAAACAGCGATCGCCAACAACAATAGCGAAACGGCGATCGCGATCGCCCTGACAAATTTTACCAGACGATATTGGAGACGTTCTCGACGCAGCCGATCCAGCGATCGCTGTTCTCGTCCCATCAACCACACTAAGTAAATACCACCACCCCAAAAGGGTAAAGAAAGGCGAACATCGACCGAATGCTTTCGCCAAATGCGGTTAGCAAATACCGCTTCAACGATCTCCAATTGTTCCTCAGAGAAAGTAGCAGCCGTGCGATCGTCGATTCGCGCAAAAAATCTCAGCACGAAAGCATCATGAGATCCCAACCGCCTCGCTTTTCCTTCAGCCCGAAGACGCGATCGAGAGCGAGTTTCTCTCCCCGCTAAAAATACCAAATAAAAGCGCAAAAACGGAATCGGTACAGAAAAGCGCAAATCCACTAGATGAGAACTCTTCAAAGGAGTTTCAAAAGCAATCTTAATCGCCTCAAGTTGCTCATCAGTGAAACTGTCCCTCATTTCCAAAGGAACATAAGCAAGAAACTGACTCAAAAAAGGGTCAGGCTGAGTTTGGTGTTTCTCCATAATCTTTCGCTTAATGACATTACCACTGGCAGAAAACTCACCCTCGATGACTGTGTTTTACTAGCTTTTTACCTGATACCTGCCTTGAATTTCCCAGTTACCTAACTGACATTTTCCACTATTTTGCACCACTGTAGCGAATCCCCAACCACAAAAAAAGATGCGCTGCCTCGAAGTAAATTGTAAGTTGGCTAACGCACCCTCAAACTAAATTTTTATCAATCTTCTTAATCGCGACCGTTGAGAGCAATCAACAGACGCAAAATAAAGATGAACAGATTGATATAAGTCAAATACATCGACAGGGCAGCAGGCAAATACTGCTCATCTTCTTGACTACTCCCCTCCCTCCGCGTTGCTAAAGGGAGGGGATTCACAAGTAGTTCTCTTTCCTCTTGCCGGCACAGTCAAGTTGCCTCTAGACGCTCAATATGTTGACATATAGCCGCATATATTGCGCTTACTTTTTTGAGTTTTATGCTTTCAAACATCCATCACTCAGCTAGTTTAGTACGCTCCTCGCTCTGAAGAAAGCTTGCAGTGGTTTAGTCATACTGCCGTTAGAGCCAATCTAACCGTTGTTTCTTACTTACCGGGATTTCGACCTACTAGAGCGAAGAATCACGTAGATTTTCGTTTTACTCGCGATCAACTATTGTACTAACTTTCTAGTTTCTTTTCAATCAAAGTCGCCGTAGAACAGCGAGGCTTTAAACCCATTTTTTTTGGTAAGTACGTGGCAGTATGTAAAAATCTACCACAGCCACACCTGCAAAGAGAAAAACACCCACCCCAGAAATCGCAATTTCTAGCCAACTCGGTGTATAAACACCAAAGAAGGTCAAAGCTAGCTGACCAACCAAAACAATCAGCAAAGCGATAACTCCCAGACGGACGGTTTGCGCCAGCGCGATACCATCCTCTTCCGAGAGATTTGAGCCAATTTGTCTGGCGGCGATAAAAGTTACACCGCAGCCAAGGGCAGCAATGCCAATTCCCTCAATACCAACACCAGGAGTTGCTAAGGCGACAAAGACAATGCCGCTAAGAGTGTAGCCAGAAAGTAAGCTATACAGTGCCAACAAAGGCAATGCAGTGCTGTTATTTCCTTCTTCAGCAATGCCACGGGCGATGAAAAACAGCACTAACTCAGCAATCAACGCGCCGATAAATGTCGGCATAAATAGACTTGGGTAGGAGTTCATCACTCCCAAACCGCCATAAGTTCCCAGGGCGGTTAAAATCAGCCCACCACCGAGAAAGGGAAGGGCGTTAGCAATGACGTTAGGACCAATCAGAGATTGACCCTTGGCTTTATTCATTGCTTCCCGGAAATTACTTGTGTTGCTCATAAATTTTTTTCAGGGATTGTATACCGAAATAATTTTCCAATATCACTATTGTTGCGCTGATGCAAGCTCGGCGCTAGTCCGGAAAACCGATAAAGGGGACTGGGGACTGGGGACTGGGGACTGGGAGACAAGGAGGACAGGGAGGACAAGGGAGACAAGGGAAGGGGGAGGATAAACTGATAACTGGTCACTGCTAACTGTTCACTGAACCCAGTCCCCTTTGCGTAATTCTGCGGACACTGCGCTAGTGCAGTCGGGGTATTTCCGTGAAACAACGATAGTAATTTGTTTTTTCGGTAAAGACAATAAAGTTAGGTTTTTTACTTGATTTGTTTTGAGATTCATTTTCTCCGATAAACCGATTTGCCCTACTTAATTACTTTGAGGCTCATGACTACTAAGTCTTTGTCTGCTCGCACAATGGAACTTTTGATTGCTTATTCTCGCAATCCTAGTGTTAAACTTCGCAATCAATTAGTAGAATTGAATACAGGTTTAGTGCGTAAAGTTGCCCACCAAGTTAACCATCAATGTGCTGAACCTTATGAAGATTTAGAGCAAGTGGGTTTTATTGGTTTGATTCGGGCAATCGAACGTTTCAACACTCGTTCTGGTTGTGCTTTTAGTTCTTTTGCGATGCCTTATATTCGCGGCGAAATGTTACATTATTTACGTGATAAGGGCAGTATAATGAGAATTCCTCGTCGCTGGCAAGAACTTCATACTAAAGGGAAAAATTTGCGTAAGGAGTTGACGATCGCTCTTGGTAGAATGCCCAAAGATACGGAAATTGCTAATGGTTTAGGCGTTTCTCTCCAAGAATGGCGCGAATGCAAGCTAGCTTTACAAAATCGCTTGCTCTTAAGTTTAGATGCTACGGTTGGTTCTTTACCTGATTCTACAGCGACTTTAGAAGATACTTTGGTCGATCCTCGCTATCACTTAATGCAAAATTGGCAAGAAGATCGCCAACAATTACATGGTGCAATTTCTCAACTTGAAGAAAAAACTCAGGCGGCGATCGAGTTTGTGTTTCTACGCGATTTACCTCGCAAGGAAGCTGCGAAACGAATTGGTATTAGTCCGATGACGGTAACTCGTTATCTCCATCGTGGTATCGATCAGTTATCTTCTTTGATGGAACCTCAAGTTGCTTGATATTTATCAGCAAAATTCAAGTTATATCGAAAGTTGGTTCAACAATATCTCCTAAGATTTCTCCGCTTCCCTTGGCTACCCCAAAGGAAGCTCGTTTTTGTTCAATATACTCTTCAAACAAATTAAACAATCTATCAAGAGCATCTCTTTCGTCTGATGAATAAATAAAGAGAATTTCTGCCCATGAGCGATTGATTTTGAGAGGAAAACATTCCTCCCTAATCCAATTTAAAAAAGTATCAAATTCTTGTTCTGCTTTGGTTTCCGGTAAGTTATACATATGTTTTGCTATTAGATAGCCATTATAAAAAGACTGGAAAGAAAATATTGAATACCTATTTAAATATAAAGGAGGTCTTTTTTTTACTTCTTCTAATAACTCAGAAAAGCTTTGCATGGTTGTTTTTTAGATATCTACATTTATGTATTTATTTTCCCCCAATCCCCAATCCCTAATCCCCAAAAAAAGGATGTGGTAGCAGAGAGTGGGGTTTTTCTAAACCGTGGGTTTCCATTAAGTCACGATCGCCCATAATCTCTTTTGGTTGACCATCAGCAATAATTTTACCTCGATCGAGGAGAACGACGCGATCGCAAACTTCTAAAATTAGTTCTAAGTCGTGGGAGGAGATGACAATCGTTTGGGAAGATTGTTGCAAAAACTCGATTAATCTCCGTCTCGCACCCAAATCTAGGTTAGCGGAAGGCTCATCATACAAGATTATCTGCGGACGCATGGCTAAAACTGTGGCGATCGCTACCATACATTTTTCCCCACCGGAAAGTTGATGCGGTACGCGATCGCTTAATTTTAATACTCCGGTTGTCGATAATGCTTCCTCAACTCGCTTTTCTACTTCTGCGGGGGAAAGTCCCATATTTTCGGGACCAAATGCAACATCATCTCGTACACTGGGACAAAATAATTGATCGCTAGGATTTTGAAATACTAAACCGATTTCTGGACGAAATTCCCCTGTAACTACAGGTTTTTCAACTAAAATAATTTCGCCAGTATAAGGAGATAAAATACCGCAAACTAATAAAAATAACGTAGTTTTTCCCGCACCATTTCCCCCAATCAAGCCTACTTTTTCTCCTGGTAAAATCTCTAAACTCAATTCCTGGAGAATTTCTGGTTGTTGGGGATAAGCAAAGGATAACTTCTTAATCGAAATTGCTACTTCCGTTTCTCGTTCAAGATTAACTGGTTGCGTCAGTTTCTCCATTATTCCTCACTTTTTACCATAAAATTTCTCCGACAATCAAGCCCACAGCTACTAACAAAGTTAAGCAAAAAGCGATCGTACTCGTGCGATCTATTTCCGCCAAATTATGGTTGAGACGCTCTCGATCTAAGTTACCATAACCGCGTAGAATCATTGCTTGATAAACTCGCTGGGATTGTTCGTAACTGCGTACTAAAAGACTACCTGTTAAACCTGCTAAAATCCGCAAATTCCGTCGAGAAAATATCTCGCTACGAAAACCCCGCAAACGCATCGCTTGTTGCATCGTTGTCAAAGTATTGCCAAATTCTTCTAAATAACGGTAAGATAGCAATGTCATATCAACGATCGCACTCGGTAATCCTAGCGATCGCAGCGCTTTTATACTTGTTAAAAATGTCGCTGTCCCAAACAAAACTAAACTTACTGTTAAAATACAAATAAACCGAGTTACAATCAACAAAACCTGCAAGCAACCTTCTTGTTTGATTGCTAATTCACCAATTTGAAAAATTACTGTATCTCCGGTCACAAAAGGCAAAAATATTACTACTGCTGCAATAAACCAACCTGGATAGCGTAACCTACTCAATAAAAACCCCAATGGTAGTCTTGATAAAATAAACAGTGTCGCCGTTACCAAAACCATTCCTGGTAAGAAAATTAACTCTTGGACAAAAGCAAAAGCAAAAATTAAACTTAGCAATGCTACCAGTTTGGAACGCTGTTCCCAGCGATGAATTGGAGATCCTAAATGGGCGTATTTGTCAAGAGCCAATTTCATGAAATAGTCAATTAAATTTTTAGCAAATAGATTAGATCCTACCCAAAATATAAAGCTTATTTTGATTTATTTATGTCTATCTTTGGGAATAAATTTGATTTGTAAAATCTATTTTTCCGAGCCGCAGTTACTTATTTTTGAAAAAGGCAAAAACAAAATTGTCAAATTGCACAAGCCTAACTTTAGTTATTTGACAAAAGTTCTGGTTTAACTCGCTCCAAAAACGAAACTAACATTACTGTAAAAACGCCTTCAATAACTGCTTGAATTGCATAACCTCCTAGAGCAACGAAAATAGCTTTTTGTTCCGTTTCTGCATTAAGATCGGGTGTAATTGTCGTAATAGTCACAACTGTAAAAATAGCAGCCGAAGTCGCCAAAGCCCCTGCACCAGCGAAAAAAGCAAAAAGTTTAGTACGAAAATTAAAACGAGATTCCTGGCTTTTACCTAATCGAAAAAGATGATAAGCTAGTAACGCAGGAATGCCCATCATTGCAGCATTCACCCCTAAAGTAGATAAACCCCCATGTTGAAACATTACTGCTTGAAAAAATAAGCCAATTGTAATCGCTGGAAAAGCATAATAACCCAAAAGCACGCCCACAAGTCCGTTTAAAACTAAGTGAATGCTCGAAAAACCTAGGGGAATATGAATTAAAGAAGCAACAAAAAAAGCAGCAGTTAGCAAAGAAGCTTTAGGAATCTTTTCTTGAGGACTTTTGTCTTTGTTAATTTGTCGTAAAGAATACCAGGTTGCGCCGCCAGTAACGGCGTAACCAATAATCGAAACACTGGGAGGAAGAAAACCGTCAGGGATGTGCATTCTTATCTAAGATCTATGGAAATATCGATTCCTAATTGGCACGAGAGGATAATAGTAATTAAATAATCTTTTTCCAGTTTAATTAGTGTTATCAGTCGTTAAAATTAAACTTACTCAAGTTTAATTTCCAGCTTTTTTTCTGGCAAAAAATAGCGCTGTCCCGACAAATCCCCAAACACCAACAACTGCCATTACTGCTTTTTGGAGAGGTGTATAGTTAGCATTTGCGGTAGAAAATTGCTCCTCAGTTTCCTGAATTTGAGTTGACTCGCCTACGGGAATAGTAGTAATATCGCCATGACCAGATTGACGAACTTTTACTTCCCAATTGCCTACTTTTTCTTGGTCTGGTGCAAAAGTAAATTCGCCTTTGTCGTTAGTAGTTCCAGTTAGCCAAGGTGTAGCGGGATCGTCAGGGGCGTAAACTGTTACTTGAGCATTTGCCATTGGTTCGCCGCCATCATAAATGGCTTTGATTTGTAATGCTTCGGTTTGACGATATTCGATACTAGCACCGTGGGCTAGGGCTTTGGTTGACCAACTGAGGAAAGAAAAACACACAAGAGGAATTAGATATTTTAGCTGATAATTTTGCATAGTTATTTGTCTCTAGTGGTGTGGTTTTTATTGGTTATTTTGGCTGAAAAGTTAACAATTAATAACCAACAAGTTTAAGATTATTTGCAGTGACCTTCACCTACATGACCTAAACTAGCGATCGCGTTTTCTAACTTTTGATAGTCTTCGCTGCTTAGTTCCGATTGTAAGGTTTCTTGGTCTACTTCTAGTGTGCCATTTGTCGCTAAAGCTGCCATTGGCTGAAAACCGACTGCTTCTTGGTTGAGAGGATCGTCTGCGGGAGCGTCTGCATCGCCGAAAATATGGTCAAAGTGAAAAGTTGTCTCGACATCCGCAGTTTCTGTACCTTTAAGAATACCTTTGCGATCGTCACCGACAAATTCGCCACATTGGTAAGTTAAAGGTTGGTTAAACCCAATTACAAAGTCTACTGTTTCGCCGTCTTTCGTTGCTGTACCATCGAGAACAATTGTTTTGCCTGCGGTGACATCTGTCTCTCCTGGTACAACTTGCCACGATAAAGCATTATAATTGCCTGCCGGGGCTTCTTTTTCTGCTACTGTAATTGGTTGAGCATCTGCATCACCTTCAGCTAAATCAATAGTAATTGGTTCGCTGATGAGAACTACACTTTCGGAGGCTTTAATTTCTTCAGCAGTATCGGGATCGAAAGGCGGCTCAGTTTGATAAGCTTGAACGTCAGCAAGAGTAACATAGACATTATCAAAGTTGATTTGCCATCCGTCTTTAGTTACAAATCCTTGACGCACAAAATCTTCACCGTTTGCGACGAGGACGAGGTTGCCTTTTTCCCCAGAACTTGCTATAGTCTCACTTTCAGTAGGAGTTTCTACTTCCGCAGTTTCGTTACCGCTACAACTCACAAGTGCGATCGGGGCTAAAAAAGTTAAACTCGCCACTAGCAATAAATTTTTCATTGCTCTTAATGTTCCTCGAATCTTACAAAACTTTATCTTTCTCATTTTTGCTAGTTTTTTCAATACCCCCAGAGGGCATTTTTGTCTAAAATTAGGAGTTATTTAAGGTTTATTTCACTTTTTCAGGCTGGTTGTAATTTACTCTCAAAAGTGCTGAGATAAGTAGAGATACTTATGTTGACGGAAAAAAAATTAAGATGAGAGAGCTAGATCGCGAAAAAACGATTGAACTATTGAACGAGATTATGCAGTTCGAGTTAGCAGGTGTCGTGCGCTACACTCACTACTCGTTGATGGTGACGGGACCAAATCGTATTCCCATCGTCCAGTTTTTTCAAGAACAAGCGACGGAATCTTTAACCCACGCGCAACAGGTAGGCGAGATTCTGACTGGGTTAGAAGGACATCCTACCCAAACTATTGCTCCGATTGAAGAAACTTTCAAACATGAGTTAGAAGCGATTTTAACCGAAAGTCTCAACCACGAACGCAAAGCGCTGGATTTGTATAAAGAGTTACTTGATGTTGTCCATGATGCCAGTATTTACTTGGAAGAATTTGCTCGGGGGATGATCGGTCAGGAAGAATTGCATAACATCGAAATTAAGAAGATGTTGCGCGATTTTGCTTCGTCTTAGTTTTTTGCAAATAATTCTTGACAAAAATGGATTTTAGTGCTATATTGCCGACGTTTGTCGTCACCCTTCGAGAAGGAGTGGAAGCTACGTTAGTTGTAGGAATTGTTTTAGCTTGCTTGAAGAAAGCCGAGCAAACTAAGTTGTATACTTGGGCTTATGCAGGCGTAGGCGCGGGAATTGCTGCCTCAGTGCTAGTAGGATTGGTATTGTGGGGGACAATCCAAAGATTAGCCACCTCAGAAGCTAATTATGCCCCAGTCATCCAGGAATTTTTAGAAGCAGGATTTTGTTTAGTAGCGATCGCCATGCTCAGTTGGATGTTAATCTGGATGACACAACAGGCGAAATCTGTCAAGTCGGAAGTGGAAGAATCAATTACCGCCGCTATAAAATCAAGTAAGGCTGCGGGTTGGGGCGTTTTTACCCTCATTTTCATCGCCGTTTTGCGCGAAGGTTTCGAGACAGTATTATTCATTGTCGCTAAATTTCAGGAAGAATGGGTGCTTCCCAGCTTGGGTGCAGTTGCGGGTTTAGTCGGAGCAGTAATTATCGGTGTCTTGCTGTTTCAGTTAGGAGTTAAAATTAACTTGCGCTTGTTCTTTCAAGTAATGGGCATTTTCTTGTTAGCGATCGTTGGTGGTTTAGTCGTGGGAATGCTCAAAGATATTAACACTGGTGTTAGCATACTTGCTCAACTTAATCCTCAGTATGCGGGATTATGTGCTTCCGAGAGTGCATCTTGCATTTTAGGACCGCAAATTTGGGACGCATCCGACATTTTACCAGACAAAGAATTTCC
This sequence comes from Oscillatoria salina IIICB1, assembly GCF_020144665.1. Classification (NCBI taxonomy): domain Bacteria; kingdom Bacillati; phylum Cyanobacteriota; class Cyanophyceae; order Oscillatoriales; family Oscillatoriaceae; genus Oscillatoria; species Oscillatoria salina. Next base: position 26,651 of record NZ_JAAHBQ010000022.1, read on the forward strand.
CGGAATTATCCTCAAATCCTTATTTGGGTATCGAGAGACACTGTATTTAGTGCAAGGAATAGCTTATGTAGTGTTTATGGCGATCGTGGGAACTCTTTATTTCCAATCTCTGAGCGGCGTTTCAACTACTACGAAAAAAGAACCTTCGGCAACTTAAATTTTTTCAGGTGCGTTTTCGTAACGCACCTGAATCTTACAGGACAATAAGTCAAAAATTTAATATTTTTACTGGCTTTGGCTGACTAAAGAATCAATCGAAAAAACTATTCTTGTTCAACTCATAATGAAAATTATTATCTATCGTAGAGAACGAGTTAGTTAGCACATCCTCATTTTTGGAAAACCTTGCTAGCATAGGCTTCGCTCGCTGATAACTGATAACTGCTCACTGCTATATCGCACTATCGTTTTTTCGATTTTGGAGGATAACCTTTGCCTGTCTCGACATATCTTTTTACAGCTACTTTGATTTCTGGATTTGTTAATGGTTCGAGATATTCGATAATGTCTGGAAAACCATTTAATGCAGCAGTTAATAAAGCTGAGTCGCCATAGATAGATTCTGCATTAACATCTGCACCTAGTTTTACCAATAACTTGACAGTTTCCAAGTTTCCCGTAGCTGTGGCAAACATAAGAAAGGTAATTCCCTCTTCAAAAGAACTGCCATGATTTCCATTGACATCACAACCAGCTTTAATTAAAGCATGGATCTTTTCTAGATCTTTTTCTTCAATTGCGTCAAACAAATCGTCTTCAAGATGAGGTTTCCGCATGGCTATTTACGTTCTCCTTTAAAAGAAATAATAAATAAAATTATCTTGAAAATCGATCGCTCCGGATCGAGGTGCTAGTCTATCGTAAAACCTTTGGGATGAAAAACCAACTAGCAAAACGACCAGGAAACTTCCATCTGCCTAAAGGTAGAAAAAGAACTCGCTGGGCGTGAAAACGTAAGTATACCTAAACAAATGCGATCGCGTCCCCCATAGAGATTAAAACATCACAAGCGATCGCCTACCTCCTATCCAAGTTTTGCTAGCTTGTAAGCGTGGAATCGGTAAACAGTGATGATGCAAACTATACAAACTCTCGATCCTGCTCATAATGTCCTAGGCTACGAAGAACAACCTCTTGACGCGATTTTCTTACCGAAGAATGTCGCTGTGATTGGTGCAAGCGAAAAACTCGGTAGCGTCGGGCGTACTTTACTTTGGAACTTAATTAGCAATCCTTTCGGGGGGACAGTTTTCCCGATTAATCCCAAACGCAGCAGTGTCTTAGGAATTAAAGCTTATCCTAGCATTGCCGCAGTACCAGAACCAGTGGATTTAGCGATAATTGCCACTCCCGCGTCAACTGTCCCCGAAATTGTCGCTGAATGCGTGGCGGCTGGGGTAAAAGGCGCAATTATCATTTCGGCTGGGTTTAAGGAAGTTGGTGCGGTCGGGGTAGAATTAGAACGACAAATCCTCAGCAAAGCACGTCAAGGGAATTTACGCATTATCGGTCCCAACTGCTTGGGAGTAATGAACCCAGTCGGTGGTTTAAATGCTACGTTTGCCAATGCAATGGCGCGATCGGGTAATGTGGGTTTTATCAGTCAAAGTGGGGCGCTGTGTACCTCGATTCTCGATTGGAGTTTTCGCGAGAATGTGGGTTTCAGTGCGTTTATTTCCATCGGTTCAATGCTGGATGTAGACTGGGGTGACTTAATTTATTACCTCGGCGATGACCCCAACACCCACAGTATTGTAATCTACATGGAATCGATTGGGAATGCGCGATCGTTTATTTCTGCCGCTAGAGAAGTCGCCCTCAGTAAACCGATTATAGTCATTAAATCAGGGCGTACTGATGCGGCGGCAGCAGCAGCCGCTTCTCACACGGGCGCAATGGCGGGAAGTGACGATGTTTTAGATGCGGCTTTCCGACGCTGCGGGGTGTTGCGAGTCAATACCATTGAAGATTTGTTTAACTTAGCGGAAGTTTTAGCTAAACAACCTCGCCCTAAAGGTAAGCGTTTAACTATTCTTACCAATGCAGGGGGTCCGGGAGTTTTAGCTACCGATGCGTTAATTTCTGGTGGTGGCGAGTTAGCGACTTTATCTGAAGAAACCAAAGCCAAGTTAAATGAATTTCTACCGCCTCATTGGAGTCACAGTAACCCGATCGATATTTTAGGCGATGCCGATCCCGAAAGATTCACTAAGGCGATCGCAACTGCTCTCCAAGATTCTACCAGCGATGGACTACTTGCTATCCTAACTCCTCAAGCAATGACCGATCCGACTCAAACCGCCAAGCAGTTTGTGCAAATGTTAGAAAACGACTCGTTACCCACAAAACCAATTTTAGCTAGTTGGATGGGTGGTACAGGAATTCTTACCGGGGAAGAAATACTCAACGATGCGCGAATTTTTACCTTACCTTTTCCCGATACGGCGGCGGATGTCTTTAACTCGATGTGGCGCTATGCTTATAACTTACGCGGTTTATACGAAACCCCAGTTTTACCGAGAGAAGATGGAGAAAATGCGCCCAACCGTGCCAAAGTTAAAGAAATTATCGATCGCGTTCGTCAAAGTAACCGTACTCTCCTGACAGAATTTGAATCGAAGCAGCTTTTGTCAGCATACAAGATCCCCACAGTAGACACGCGCATCGCTACCTCACCAGAAGAAGCCGTCCAACTCGCAGATAAAATTGGCTATCCTGTAGTCTTGAAATTGTACTCGGAAACTATCACTCACAAAACCGATGTTGGTGGTGTGCGACTTTTACTACAAGACGCAGAAACCGTTAGCAAAGCTTATCAAGCAATTGAAAATTCTGTTGCGGAAAAAGTCGGTAGCGAACATTTCCTCGGCGTCACTGTACAACCGATGCTTAACTTGGAAGGATACGAACTAATTATCGGTAGCAGTCTCGATCCTCAATTCGGTCCGGTGTTACTCTTTGGTACAGGTGGTTCTTTAGTCGAAGTCTTTAAAGACCGTTCTCTGGCTTTACCGCCTCTCAATACTACCTTGGCGCGGCGGATGATGGAACAAACCAAAATTTATACTGCGCTTCAAGGTGTACGCGGACGAGCAAGTGTAGACTTAGAAGCACTAGAGCAAATCATGGTACGCTTTAGTCAGCTTGTGGTCGAACAACCTTGGATTAAAGAGATTGATATTAATCCACTTCTGGCTTCCAGTGACAGGTTAATCGCTTTGGATGCGCGAGTAGTTTTACACGAGATCCAAACTCAAGAGTTACCTAAACCAGCAATTCGTCCCTATCCGATTCATTATGTCAGCAAGTGGCTTACTCAAAATGGCATACCTGCAACGATTCGTCCCATTCGTCCCGAAGATGAACCTTTAGTCGTTAAATATCACGAAAGTCTCTCAGAAGAAAGCGTTTATTTACGTTACTTTCATTTGATGAAACTTTCTCATCGTACTTCCCACGATCGCCTTTCTCGGATCTGCTTTATCGACTACGATCGCCAAATGGCTTTAGTCACTGAATGGACAAATCCCGATAGTGGGGAAAAAGAAATCCTGGGGATCGCCCGTCTTTCCAAACTACATGGCAAAAATGAAGCCGAATTTGCCATGTTAATTAGCGATCGCTTCCAACGTCAAGGAATCGGTACTGAGTTATTGCGTCGTCTTCTCGAAATTGCACGGGAAGAACAACTAGAATACGTTAGTGCCGAAATTCTCTCCCAAAATCGCGCGATGCAGCACATTTGCGAGAAATTAGGCTTCCACCTCAAACCTATTCCTGCCGAATCGATAGTCAAAGCTACCTATAAACTGCGATAATTTCCCCTGGCGATCTGTTTTTTCCGGATATGGTGAAATTCCCAGTAGCTAGACAACTGTTAGAAATTATTCCCCCCTCTTACTGGTTAGGGGGGATTCTGAATGTTTAACTCTGGGGAAAACCTAAGCTATCCTACCCTTGTCGCTATCAATATCTAACTCAATTGGAGATACCCATCATGATGAAAGCATCCGATATTATGACTGAAGATGTCGTCACGATTAAAGGTAGTGCGACTGTAGCTGAAGCAGTGGAATTAATGAGAGAAAATACCATTCGCACTTTACTGGTCGAACGTCGTAACGAACAAGATGCTTATGGTATTATCAGCGAAACTGATATTATCTATAAAGTAGCTGCTTATGGACGCGACCCGAAAAAAGTCCGCGTTTATGAAATTATGAGCAAGCCTTGCGTTGTCGTTAATCCTGACCTTGGTGTAGAATACGTGGCGAGGCTATTTGCTAACACTGGTATTCACTGCGCCCCAGTAATTAAAGGCGAACTTTTGGGGATTATTTCTGTTACTGATATTCTCCATCGTGGTAATTTTGTTGAGGAACCACAAGAAGTTGTTATCGCCCAAGAAATTGAAAAAGCTGTCATCGAAGCCCGCGCTATTTGTCAGGAAAAAGGTGCTACTTCTCCTGAATGTGCTGCTGCTTGGGATATTGTTGAAGAGTTACAAGCGGAAGCTGCTCATCAACGGGCGCAAAAACCTGAGAAAACTTACTTTGAGGAATACTGTGAAGAAAATCCTGATGCTTTTGAATCTCGAATGTACGATACTTAATTGATTTTTTTAACTACAAAAGTCTCTTTGGCTTTTGTAGTTTTTAAGCGGATTTTTAGCTAAAAATATTTGCTTAGTTATTTGATTCTTCGGTGTCAAAAAGCAAAATATCATATAAGTTGTCATTACTGTTGCGATCGATTAATAATATCTTGTTTAAGTTTATTAATTGCTGTTTCACTATCGACTTTTTTTCTTCTTTCTAATTGTTCAATCCCAATATCGATTTCTTTTTGCAGTTCGGCTAAACGCATTTGGGAAACAAAATAACGGTCTTCTAACAATCTTAATCCCTTAGCGATCGCGTCGCTTTTTGAGTTAGCTAAACCACTAGCAATTAGTTGGTTAATTAACTGTTCTTGTTTAGGTGTTAAAAATACTTCCATCTTCTCTCTTCAATCCAGTGCTTTTTCTTATTTTATCAGCAAATTATTTTAGACAACTGCAAAATCGGTGTACTGGCGAATTTTTGGTTCGTGAAATCCTAAAACTATTTCCTCTTTCGGAATACCTGCTGCTACTAAGTCATTAGCAATTCCATAATCTGTTCCGTCTCGTTGTACCCAAACTTTACCATCAATAATGTCTAAATGAATCAAGCAACCATGAATTCGCTTGGGCTGATTTTTGTACCAACCAATAGACATTACTAGATAATGGTCGTTTTCTAGATCGAATACAGTTTGGTTTTGAATCTCCGCATTAGCATATTCAAGCTTAGTGAATTCTGCCAACATTTTAATAATAATTTCGCGGTAAGAGTTTAACTTATCCATCTCACAATCGCCTCCAAATCAGAATTAAAAACAATCAGTTTAATTTTTTTATCTTCCAAGAGAACTTTCCCCAGAGAATCTTCAAATAGTTGAGTAAAAATAGTTTCGCGGATAGCAAGATAAAGTTTTCTTTCGGGATCTGTTCGAGCTAATAAAGCTTCGTCTAAAACAAATTGACCAACCGCATTTCTTAAGTCTTCTACTTCAGAAGGACTAACAAAACTTTTCACCTCAACTGCTATTTTACTATCAATTTTTTCAGCCGCTAAAATTTTTTTTGCACCTAAATCAACGTATAAATCTTTCGATCCCCATCGCAGAAGATAGGGATCGTGAGTAATAGCCCAGCCATCATGAATTAAAGCGTTTTTACAGCTATGATGAAAAATATCTCTTGCAGGCATGGCTGACGATTTCTCAATACTTTATGTTACTAAAATTGCTTTTCCTTTAGTATATCTTGGTCAGAAAAAAGGTGAGCTATTCGCTCACCTAAAATAAACTAGCTAAACTACAAAAGTCTTAATTTTGCTTAAACTCTGGCAACTTCTGGCTCATCTTTGGTTTCACTTTCCACCACACCCCTTGACATATCTACTTCAGTGTGGTAAGCGACAGAATCCAAACGACAACCTTGGTAAGCGAGGACAAACAACTCTTTCAAGTCTCGAATCAAAGGATAGCGGGGATTTGCGCCCGTACATTGGTCGTCAAAAGCTTGTTCGGAGAGTTCTTCTAATTGTTCGTAGAATTCGCGATCTTCGCCGTGTAAAGCTTCTTTAATCGTCAGAGGAATCTCTACTTGTTGCTTGAGATTTTCCACTGCTTCGACGAGTTTCTCAATCTTCTCATCAATGGTATCGCCACCGAGATGCAAATGATCGGCAATTTTCGCGTAACGTTCCTTCGCGTGAGGATATTCGTATTGTGGGAAAATTGCTTGTTTGAAGGGCGCATCTGTGGCATTGTAGCGGATGACATGGGAAATCATCAGCGCATTGGCTAAACCGTGAGGAAGATGGAACGTAGAACCCAATTTATGCGCCATTGAGTGACAAATACCGAGGAAAGCATTAGCAAACGCCATTCCAGCGATCGTTGCCGCATAGTGGACTTTTTCACGCGCTACGGGGTCATCAGCACCTTTTTGGTAGGATCGAGGCAAATATTCCATCAGTAACGCGATCGCCTCTAGCGCTAATCCTTCAGTAAACTCAGTTGCTAACACGGAAACATATGCTTCTAAAGCGTGAGTCAGCGCGTCAATTCCACCATAAGCAGTTAACTTCTTCGGCATATTTAACACCAATTCGGGATCGACGATCGCTATATGCGGTGTTAAGGCATAATCAGCTAAAGGATATTTGATCCCGGTGCGATCGTCGGTAACAACCGCAAAGGGAGTTACCTCGGAACCTGTTCCGGAAGTTGTGGGAATCGCTACCATTATGGCTTTATTTCCTAAAGGCGGTAACTCGTAAACCCGCTTGCGGATATCCATAAACCGAGTCGCTATACCTTCAAATTCTACCTCTGGATTTTCATACATCAACCACATAATTTTCGCTGCATCCATCGGCGAACCACCACCAAAAGCAATCATTACATCTGGTTGGAAGTTATTGATTGCCGCTACTCCTTTATTAATTGTGGTTAAATCGGGATCTGGTTTCACATCATAAAATACTAGATGTTCGATCCCAATTTCATCCAAAATCTCAGTTACTTGTTTCAACATCCCCATATCAAACAGGGGTTTATCGGTAATCAGAAATGCCCGTTTCTTACCCACCAAATCTCTTAAAGCCACAGGCAAACAACCGTACTTAAAGTAGATTTTCGGTGGCACGCGGAACCAAAGCATATTTTCCCGACGTTCCGACACAGTTTTAATATTCAGTAAGTGATGAACGCTCACATTTTCACTCACTGAATTACCACCCCAAGTACCACAACCCAGAGTTAAAGATGGGTCTAACTTAAAGTTATACAAATCGCCGATCGCACCTTGGGAAGAAGGCGTATTAATCAACACGCGACCTGTAGGCAATTGTGATTCAAAATAAAGGATACGGTCTTCATTGGCTGGGGCTGTATATAAAACCGAAGTATGTCCCCGTCCTCCAAAAGCAATTAATTCTCGCGCTGTGGCTACTGCTGCGTGAAAATCGGGTAAGCGATACATTCCTAAAACCGGCGAAAGTTTCTCATAAGCAAAAGGTTCATTAACGCTAACTTCTTCCGCTTCACCAATTAAAACTTTCGTTCCTTCCGCAACCTCAATTCCTGCTAATTCAGCAATTTTGGTAACAGGTTGTCCGACAATTGCCGCATTCAAACGACCTTCTTTCAGCAGAACTCCACGAACTCGATCTGCTTCTTCTGAATTCAAGAAATAAGCGCCGCGATCGCTAAATTCTTGCTTCACTGCTTCATAAACTTCATCAACAACAACTACTGCTTGTTCTGACGCACAAATCATGCCGTTGTCAAAGGTTTTACTCAGCAGAATTGAACTTACTGCAACTCGAATATCAGCAGTTTCATCAATTACCGCCGGCGTATTTCCGGCGCCAACTCCTAAGGAAGGTTTACCCGAAGAATAAGCCGCTTTCACCATTCCCGGTCCGCCTGTTGCCAGAATTAAATTAATATCTGGATGCTGCATAAAAGCTTGAGAAATTGGCAGCGTCGGTTCGTCAATCCAGCCAATAATATCTTCGGGCGCACCTGCCGCTACTGCCGCTTCTAAAACAATTTTCGCCGCAGCTACGGTGCATTTCTTCGCCCGGGGATGGGGAGAGAAAATAATTGCGTTGCGCGTTTTTAAAGCAATTAAGGCTTTAAAAATTGCTGTAGAAGTTGGGTTAGTTGTCGGCACAATTCCGGCTAAAATCCCTACAGGTTCAGCTAACTTTTGAATTCCGTAATGTTTATCAGCTTCGATTACACCGCAGGTTTTTTCCTGCTTGTATTTGTTGTAAATCATTTCTGAGGCAAAATGATTTTTAATCACTTTATCCTCAACTACACCCATTCCGGTTTCTTCTACTGCCATTTTTGCTAAAGGAATTCGGGCAGCATTAGCAGCAAGGGCAGCTTTTTTAAAGATTTCATCTACCTGTTGTTGCGTATAGGTAGCGTATTGGGCTTGAGCTGCTTTGACGCGCTGAATCAGGGTTTCTAGTTCTTGTAGATTAGTTACTGTCATTGAATTTCTCTTAGTGGCTGTTTGGCTTTGTCGTTATCGTTTAGTGCTTATTTTCCAGGCTAACTAACTAGACAAAATTTTTGAGTTAATTAGGGGTTTTCCAGCACTATCTTGCTCTGAGAATTTACTGAACTTCCAAACCGTATTTTGTAAAAGTATCCATTACTTCCTGAACTAATTTTGGTGATGGTGGAAGAGTATCTTTTAATTGGTATTCGTATCCAAGTTGTTCCCATTTATATTCACCCATTTTGTGAAAAGGTAGCACTTCTACTTTTTCGACATTCTGCAAACTGGAGACAAATTTAGCTAATCCTTCGACATTGTGTTGCGGCTCGGTAAGATTGGGTACTAAGACAAAGCGAATCCAAGTTGGTTTGTTAATTTCCTTCAGGTACTTAGCAAATTCTAAGGTAGGTTCTAGGGAAACACTGGTAACTTTTCGATAAATTTTAGGATCGTAGGATTTGATGTCTAAAAGTACCAAATCCACGTAATCGAGAATTGATTGAACAATCTGGACGTTAACGTAACCGGAAGTATCGAGGGCGGTGTGAATACCTAATTCTTGACAGCGACGGAAGATTTCGCCCACGAATTTTGGTTGCATTAAAGGTTCTCCACCTGTTATGGTAACGCCACCGCCAGAAAATCGCATATAGGAGCGATATTTTTCAATTTCGGCGATTAGTTCTTCGACTGTAGTTTCTTGACCATCTTCGATGTGGCGACAGTCAGGATTGTGACAATAGAGACAACGTAGGGGACATCCTTGGGTAAAGATTACGAAGCGAATACCGGGTCCATCAACGGTTCCGCAGGTTTCGATGGAATGAATGCGTCCGGTTATTGGGGATTGGGGATTGGAAGATTCCTTCTCACTCCTGCTCATAATTACCATAATTTTGTTAACTCCTCGATCGATCCCTCTCGGAGAGAGAGGGAATTGTAGCGAACAGAAGATTTAGAAGCGATCGTGGAAGGTACGATTGATTACATCTAGTTGTTGTTCGCGGGTTAGTTTGATAAAGTTAACGGCGTAACCAGAGACGCGGATGGTTAGTTGGGGATATTTTTCTGGACGATCCATTGCATCTAGGAGTGTTTCCCGGTTTAAGACGTTAATGTTGATATGATGTCCGCGATCGCAGAAGTAACCGTCTAACATTCCGGCGAGGTTTTTGTTCTTGTCGGTTTCGGTTTTACCTAATGCTTCGGGAACGATGGAGAAGGTGTAGGAAATACCGTCTTGGGCGGATTCGTAAGGAAGTTTGGCGACGGATTCTAAAGCAGCGATCGCGCCTTTGGTGTCTCGTCCGTGCATTGGGTTTGCACCGGGGGCGAAGGGTTCTCCTGCTTTGCGTCCGTCGGGTGTATTTCCGGTTTTCTTACCGTAGACGACGTTGGAGGTAATTGTCAAAATTGACTGGGTGGGAGTCGCATCCCGATAGGTTTTTTGTTTGCGGAGTTTGTTCATGAAGTCGGCGACTAGGTTAGCGGCGATTTCGTCAGCGCGATCGTCGTTGTTGCCAAATTTGGGATAATCGCCTTCTATTTCGTAATCTACGGCTAAACCTGCTTCGTTGCGAACTACTTTGACTTTGCCATATTTAATCGCTGAGAGAGCATCTGCTACTACTGACAAACCAGCAATACCGCAAGCCATTGTCCGATAAACGTCGCGATCGTGCAATGCCATTTGCAAGCGTTCGTAACAATATTTATCGTGCATATAGTGGATGACGTTGAGGGTATTGACGTATAGCTTCGCTAACCAATCCATAATTTGGTCGAATTTGGCTACTACTTCCTCATAGTCAAGATACTCTCCGGTAATAGGTGCAAACTGAGGTGCTACTTGTTGAGCGGTTTTTTCGTCTTTACCGCCATTAATTGCGTACAATAAAGCTTTGGCTAAGTTCGCCCGCGCACCAAAGAATTGCATTTGCTTACCTAGGCGCATTGCGGAGACACAGCAAGCTATACCATAGTCATCGCCATAGGAAGCCCGCATTAACTCATCGTTTTCGTATTGAATCGAACTGGTGTCTTGAGAAACTTTAGCGCAGTAGTGTTTGAAGTTTTCGGGAAGTTTTTCTGACCAGAGTACAGTTAAGTTGGGTTCTGGTGCCGGACCGAGGTTGGATAAAGTGTGTAAGAAGCGGAAACTAGATTTAGTTACTAAGGGACGACCATCTAATCCGATTCCACCAATACATTCTGTTACCCAAGTAGGATCGCCGGAGAATAATTGATTGTATTCTGGTGTCCGTAAAAAGCGTACCATCCGCAGTTTCATGACGAAATGGTCGATTAATTCTTGGGCTTCGGCTTCGCTGAGAGTATCGTTATTTAAGTCGCGATTGATATAAATATCGAGGAAAGTGGAAACTCGTCCCAAGGACATCGCTGCGCCATTTTGTTCTTTCACAGCACCGAGATAGCCAAAATATGTCCACTGTACTGCTTCTTTGGCGTTAGCCGCAGGTTTCGAGATGTCGCAGCCGTAACCAGCCGCCATTTCTTGCAATTCTTTTAAGGCTTTGATTTGCTCGAAAATTTCCTCGCGTAGGCGAATTATGGGTTCGTCAATTACGTCTACTTCCAGAGATTCGAGTTGCGATCGCTTGTCTGCAATTAATCGTTCTATGCCATACAATGCTACTCTTCGATAGTCACCGATAATCCGTCCGCGACCGTAAGCATCGGGTAGTCCTGTAATAATACCAGAACGTCGTGCTTCCCGCATTTGGCTCGTGTAAGCCGAAAATACACCGTCATTGTGCGTTTTGCGGTATTTGGTAAATATTTCTTCGGTAGTCGGATCGAGTTCGTAACCGTAAGCTTCTAAGGATTGTTTCACGACTCTGATCCCACCAAAGGGCATAATTGCTCGTTTTAGCGGTTTCTCTGTCTGTAAGCCGACTATTTGCTCTAAATCTTGGGCAATGTAACCGGGATCGTGGGCTGTAATGCTGGTGGGAACTTCTGTCTCTGCGTCGAGTACCCCTTTTTCCCGTTCCTGCTTCATCAGGAATTTTACTTTATCCCAGAGGGTTTTGGTACGCTCTGTCACATCTGCTAAAAAGGACTCATCACCTGTGTAGGGGGTGTAATTCTTTTGTATAAACTCCCGAACGTTTATTTCCTGCGTCCACTTGCCGTGGGTAAAGTCTTGCCATTGTTCTAACATATTGTTACCCCTACTTTTTGTTGCGATCGACTAGGAAATCTTTCCTGTTTACTAGGCTAACTAAATCTTTAGAAAATAGCGATAATTCTTAGGCTTTTCTTTAAAAATTTTCTTCAAGATTTTCCTTTAGGTTTTTTAAAGATTTTTCGGAAATTACTGATGGCTGTAACTTACTTAAAATCTTTCCTCCTAAGCTTTCAGTGAGATTATTTTCGGGAATTTACGGAAAATTTAACTTTGCCGTCTATCTTGGTTTTATCGAACCTTAATCGAGAATAATTTATCAGAGTTATAATTAGAATGAAAATTTCCATTTATTTAAGCAAAAACAACCTAATTGTTGTTTAAATTCAAGTTAAAACAAACTTAAACTATTAGTCCAACAAGCAGTTACTAATTATCGTCAATCCTTAACAAAATCATTGACAGAAAATGATCGATGTGGTAAGAAAAGAAATTAAGGTGAAATCAAAGGGAGAAAAGCGCGATCGCCAATTCCCACTAACTGCAAAGTAGCGATTCGTCCTGATTGCGGGGAAAGAGAAAGTTGCAGCTCGAGGTAAGCAGAAGGTTTGTAGGGTAAACGTTGCCCCCACTCGATCGCCGTAATACCTGGAGAAACTTCGCTCCCTTCCCAATAGGTTTCCGGGTAAATACCCTCAATTTCGTTTGCTGAGAGACGATAGAGATCGAGATGATAAAGAGGTAATCTCCCATCGAGGTATTCATTAACCAAAGTAAAAGTAGGGCTAACAATTACTTGCGTAATACCTAATCCCGCACCGATACCTTGAACCAAGGTCGTTTTTCCCGCCCCCAAGTCCCCTTCGAGTAAAATAACGCTTCCTGGGGGGAGAGTTTCTCCTAACCGTTTACCTAAGTTAAAAGTCGCTTGAGCATCGAGAAGATAGATTTGTTGCTGAGTCATGGTTAATTGGGGATTGGGTTCAGTTATCAGTGAACAGTTATCAGTTATCAGTAAACAGTTTACTATCGACTTCCTCCCCCTCTTCCGGTGTTCCCAATCCCCACCTCCCAATCCCTAGTCAGTAAAATTAACACCGTGGGTGCGACTATACCAACGTAATAAAATCCTAGCAAGACGATGAGGATCGTGGCGGACGTAACCTGTTTGAGTATCTTCATCCATAACATTCGTGAGAACAATCCGGCGACCCAATTTAGCCACATCTTCGCGGTCAAAAAATACGGGATGGGAATTTTCTTGAGCATAACGAATCAAAGCTTGAGCGCAAGGTACGCGACGATTCACAACTACAGCATCAAAAAGTTTTTGACCGCAAATGTCGTCAATAGCGCGAATGTGATCCGAGACGCTAAAACCGTCAGTTTCTCCTGGTTGAGTCATAATATTGCAAACGTAGATACGCGGCGCTTTACTTTTCGCGATCGCAGAACGAATCTGGGGAACTAATAAATTGGGGATCACACTAGTATAAAGACTACCCGGTCCGAGAATAATATAATCAGCTTCCGCGATCGCCTTAATTGCCGCAGGTAAAGCAGGAGGATTCTCTGGAAGACAGCCAATGCGGATAATTTTCCCTTTAGCTTCGCTAATTTTCGATTCTCCCTCAATTCTGCGTCCATCAGCCAAATCTGCCCAGAGACAGACATCACTCAAAGTAGCCGGAAGCACACGTCCTCGTACCGCCAAAACCTTAGAAGAAGCCGCGATCGCCTGTTCGATATCGCCAGTAATTTCGCTCATCGCCGTTAAAAACAAGTTACCAAAACTATGACCCGTCAAGCCATCTCCGGCTTTGAAGCGATATTGAAACAATTCCGTCAGTAACTTTTCCTCATCAGCCAAAGCAGCGACACAATTACGCAGATCTCCAGGAGGAAGAACCCCAATTTCGCGTCTGAGTCGTCCCGAAGAGCCACCATCATCAGCCACAGTCACGATCGCCGTAATATTAGCACTATATTCTTTTAGCCCTCGTAACAAAGAAGAAAGCCCAGTCCCTCCACCAATAGCCACAATTTTCGCACCTCGGTTGAGGCGGCGATGCGCCATCAGCACATCGATAAGTTCCTCCGAATCTCCGGGTTTGAGAACTTGAGTAATCGAACCCACAGTGCGAGTTTGTCCCAAAAAAATGAGAAACAAACCGATCGCGATCGCCAGAGGTCCGGAAACATAACTAGGGAGAATTTTGGCGATCGTCTCCAAAACTCTCGCTGTAATCTGAATCAAGTAAAAAATTGGTGTCAGCTTCGCCCAAATAGCAATACCCAAACTGGTAAACAAAACACCAGTAACGCTAATTAGCAACCAACGTTTGACAAACAAACCCGGAGCTAACCATTGACACCAACGGTTGAGATGCGATCGCCTCCGGGTAGAACCGAAAGACTGTTTTTCACTTTTGAAATTGCGTAAGGCTTGTTTAAAGATACCAATTGACATAACAGATGAGAGACATCATTCGTAAGTTAGAGGGGACTTTAACCGAGCGCCAGCTCAAGCTTTGACTAGATTGAACGCAAGCTGTTAATTCAACTTAAGAAGAGCATCGAGCCTCAACAAGAACACCTTTTTTCTCTTTGCTTCCTTGACTTAAGGTCAACGAGCAAGCAAACTAACCCTAGCCCAATTAAGGTAGCATCCTCAGATTAGATGTCAACCTCGCATCAAAATTAGATGGAAAAGTGCATTTTAGGACTCGATCCCGGATTAGCAATTTTAGGATTTGGAGCAATTATTTGCCCCAATTCGCAAATCCACAAAAGCCAATCTCACCCAGCGCAGTTACTTGATGTTGGAGTAATTGAAACTCCAGCGAAAACTGCTATAGAAGAGCGACTGCGGACTATTTATGACGATCTACATTTCCTCATCCAAGAAATGCGCCCCGATCTTGTAGCCATTGAAAAACTATTTTTTTATCGGATGAGTTCGACGATCGCCGTCGCTCAAGCACGAGGAGTTGTTATGTTAGTTTTGGCTCAAGCAAATCTCCCCTATGTGGAATTTACACCTGCCCAAATTAAACAAGCTTTGACCGGATATGGCAATGCTGATAAGTATGAAGTTCAAGAAGCAGTAGCTAGAGAACTAGAGTTAGATGCTATTCCCAAACCCGATGACGCGGCTGATGCTCTCGCTGTCGCCCTTACCGCTTGGTTCCATTCTTAAACAACCTCAGTTGACACCTTCTTGGTGATTCTTCAGCCTCTTTGATTCCAACTCAGGAAGCTTTAATCGGTTTGCTAACACGAAATGCCCAAATATTTGCTACAGATCGTTATGCAGGCTGCCCTTTGAGGATTCTTTAGCCCGACTTCGGTAAAATAAAAAAGACCTCGTCTAAAATTTACTACATGAAATTAAGATACTCTGATATCAAAAAACTAGAAAACTTTCTCGAAAAAATTAAATCTGATACTTATCCCGAACCGCCAACTTCACTCCATACAAATATTACCAAAAAAGTTATCGATTACTTCTTCAAGAAATTTTCTCTACCCCCACAAGCCAAAATTCTTGATATTGGTTGCGGACAAGGTGTGGCTTTAGAAATTTTTGCCGCTCAAGGGTATCATCCTATTGGTATTACTCTCAATAGTGAAGATGTTGCTGTTTGTCAGCAAAAAGGTTATGAAGTATATGAAATGGATCAATCTTTTTTAGATTTTGAGAACGAGACTTTTGATTTAATTTGGTGTAGACATTGCTTGGAACATAGCATTTTTCCTTATTTTACCCTCAACGAAATCTATCGAGTTACCAAGCCCCAAGGCTATCTTTATGTTGAAGTACCCGCCCCAGAAACCAGTTGTCAACACCAAAGTAATCGCAATCATTACAGCGTTTTAGGCAAACAAATGTGGCTAGAATTAATCAAACGGGCGGGCTTTAAAATTGCCGATACTATTGATATTGATTTTACCGTTCCTGCTGGTCCTGATACCTATTGGGCAATGATCCAACAAAAATAATTTACTTGGAGAAACTTAACTAGCAATTTTTTGGACTACTACTTGATGACCTTTATGAATTAACTTAATTTTATCGCGAAAAGCAGCCGTAAACGCATCAATACCTAACTTCGCACTTTCGGTGGGATTTGGGGAAAAGGTAACATTATAATCATCAAAAATAATTATACCTCCTTTTTTCAATAAACGCCAACTTAAGGCGGCATCTTCTAGCACATCTGGTGCTAAATGTGAACCATCAATGTAGATAAAATTATAAGTGTTAGTCGGCAAAGTTCGTAGAATTTCTTGGGAATAACCGACTATTTTTTTGACTTTCTCCGCTACTTTAGTTTGAGCAATATTATGGTCAAATCTACCTTCTAAAGATTCAATATAACCTTGCTCGTACCAACTTTTATGTTCGACGCTTCCCTCAAAAGTATCGATACAAGTAATTTTAGCTGATTCGTGGGTTAAAATATTATCGAGTAGCCAACAAGTAGACCTCCCTTCCCAACTACCTATTTCTAAGAAATTTAAATTTGGTTGATGAGCAAATTGCTTAAATACTTGTTCCCACAAAGGAATATTTAAACTAAACCAATCTTGGGTAAACTGATAGCCTTTTGACTGACAATCGGCTTGGTAATTTTGTTGCCATTTTTGTTGAATTGTAACTAATCCCTTGCTTTTTTCCACCAGTTGTGCTAGCTTTTTTTGTTCTAATTTGCCAACTTCGGTAAACCAGCTAACCTCTTCCGGTGAAAGATTTTCTTGATACTCTCCTGGGGCAAATTGGTATTTTTCTAGTTGTTTATCAAAGCTATTACCAGGATAGCGAACATATTCAACTGTTTCTAAGTTAATCGTCCCGATTTTAAAGAATTTGAATAAATATTTATAATAAGAGCAATCTTCGCCGCCGCGAATTTTTTTGTAAACTTCATCTTCGGGAAAACCGCCGATAAATTCGTGACATTTGCGACGCACGCAGGTGTTAATTGTTAAACTATTTTCGATGGGTGTACGCCAGCCGGGATGAATTTTGTCTTTGATTCTGACGCCAGTTTTAATGGCATCTATTGGTTTTTGTGGTAAAGGAATAGTGTAATTATTTTCGTTAATTTTTAGCTTTAAATATACGTTTTTATCTGGTTGCGGTTGATGATTCAACAGCATGAAACAAATATAAACATGATGGGGTAAAAATAAGTCATCTCCGTCACAAAAAAATAAAATTTCGCCTTGAGAGTTATTTACACCTGTATTTCTGGCTGCGCCCGCGCCTTTGTTAGTATTATGGGTAATAATTTTTAGTGGATAATTGTTGCTGACTAGCTGGTTGAGGATGTCTAAAGTGTTGTCTGTGGAAGCATCATTGACGACGATAATTTCTGATTTGATTTGTGCTGATTGAGGGTAGTTTTGCTGGAAAAAGTTGACGCTGGTGATGATGCTGTCGAGGGTTTTGGTGACTACTTCGGCGCAGTTATATGCTGGTACGATAATCGAAAGTTGGTTAATCATGGTGGTTTTTTGCGCAAAGTCGCTAAGATGCTAAGGAAGAGGTGACAAAGTTATTGGTTTTGGGGTTTTGATAGGGTGTTGTCGCAAAGGGTGAGTAAATGTTGTTTGGATAAGGTGTTAATCATGATAGTTTTTTCGCGCTAAGTCGCTAAGTCGCTAAGAAGAGGTGAAAAGTTAATGGTTTGGGTTTTTTAGAGGGTGTTGTCGAAGACGGTTAGTAAGCGCTGGATTTGTTTTTCCCATGTCCAGTTTTGCATGAATTGGGCGGCTTGGGTTCCTTTTTGTTGGGCTTGTTCCCGGTTTTGATAGACTGTTTCTAGTATGGCGACTATTTCGTCAATGTCTGATTCTCCCCATCCTTCTGTACCGGGAAATTGGGGAATTGGCTCTACTTTACTTTGTTGGTGTAAGGGATAGCAATTGTTTGTTTGAATTAGGTCGAGGTGTCCGGTGTTTGCTGATAATATTGTGGGGATACCGCAAGCCATACATTCCATTGCTACCAGATTTGTTCCTCCTTCGCAACGGTTGGGAAAAAGTGCGACATCGGCTTCTCTTACGATTTGTCCCATGAGATTATTAGCTGTAGGTCCAATGTCGATGACTGCATCTTTGGGTATGTTATTGTGGGCGAGCCAGTCTATAATTTGCAAGCGTTTGTTATTATCTACTTGGGGAATTCCTCTGACGTGACCTGCGCGTTCGATTCCTCTGATAAACTGGGGCCAGAAGTTGTGCCATGCTACCATTAGTAGTGCTTCTGGGTGATGGTTGTGGAATTTTTTGAAGGCAGCGATTACGAGATCTTGTCCTTTACGGTATTCTAACTTGCCGCCGGAAAAGATTACGAAGCGATCGCGTAATAAGTTCGCTTTTGGTGCAGGATGGAAGATGGTGGGTTCGATTCCTTGTTGGACTGTGGTAACGTTGGTTATACCTTTACTTCGCAAGACTTGCTCGTTCCAGTTACTTCCGACGACAATAAGATCGTAGGATTTTGCTCTGGCGATCGCCTCTGCCTCGATTCTGGTATTCTCGAAAAAAATCACCCCTATTTGTTTTTTCCCGACTAAGGCTGATGGTGGTGCCGCGAAGTCGTTACCCAATGCGGATAAAATGGGAAAGTCACAAGCTATTTTCTTTCCAGGATTACTTTTGATTAATTTTTGCAATTGCTGCGGCTGATTTAGCAACGGACGTAGTAGTAAACTATGAAGAGGGTTAGCTAAAGCATTCGCCGCAGGTGGCATTAATAAGAAAGGTTCCCAATTAGGATTTTTGATTAGTTGTAGGGTAAGATTCAATCCGTATACGCCCCAGCCTAACATGGGATTGAGTTGCCAGCCTATACCTAATGCTTTTGGTTTACTTGGGGGTTGAGGTTTGGTGACTGGTGACTGGTGACTGGTAACTGGTGACTGTTTACTGGTAACTGATAATTGTTGTAATTCTTGCTTGACTTGGGTAAATACACTTTCCCAGTCACCTGCTTTTGGCTGACGGAACAGTTGCATGGTAGGATACCAAGGAGAATCTTGGCGATTTAACATCCAACGCCAGTCGGGTGCAAAGGGAAGTAATACCCAGACAGGTTTACCTAATGCACCTGCGAGATGTGCGACTGCGGTATCGACGGTAATTACTAAGTCTAAAGGAGCGATCGCATTTGCGGTATCGGCAAAATCTTCTAAACTGTTACTTAAATCTTCTATGGGTAACTGACTCAGTTTTTCAAGATCTGCTTCGGTTTGCCATTTTTGCAGGCTATAAAATTCTACGTCTGCTATCTCTAACAATGACTCAAAATCTTGTAGTTGGCAAGAGCGTTTGCTGTCAATGCGGTTATGAGGGTTTCCCGCCCAAACTATACCTACTTTTAAGTTAGGATTAGTCTTATTCTCTCCCTCTCTAGCTTTTTCTGGCAAGGGAGATAAATAAGGTACTTTGTTTGGTACTGTTTCTAAGGTAGTGCCAAAAATATGTGGCAAACTCATTAAAGAAATTTGTACGTCAAAATCGGGTAATTCTGCACCTTTTGCGACGACGTGAGAAACTCCACCGACGGTAGCGATTAACCGCACTAAAGGATCGTAACATTCAACGACAATCCTTCGCGCCCCACGCTCTTTAACAAAAGGAATATAACGACTAAATTGGATAGTATCGCCGAATCCTTGTTCGCCGTAGAGTAAAATTGTTTTACCTGCTAAAGATGAGCCATCCCACTGGGGTTGAGTGAAGTCTCGTTTTTGGTTTTCGACGATTAACCAACGCCATTCATATTCTGCAAAACCTGTGGCAAAATCGCCTAACATTAGTTTAGTTAAGGCGTAGTCTAGATGAGCATCGGCGTAGTTGGGTTTGAGAGATATGGCTTTTTCGTATTGTTTGAGGGCTGCTTCTAGCTGATTTTCTTCTTTGAGGGTATTGCCCAGGTTATGATATGCTACCGCGAAATTGGGTTCGATCGCGATCGCCTGTTCAAAGTTCTCTTTGGCTGCTGCTAGTTTACCCTGCTCCTTGAGGTTGGCTCCCCTTTTGTTATAAAATTTTGCCGATCTGGGTAATTGGTGACTGGTGAGTGGGGATTGGGAATCGGTAACTGATGACTGGTAACTGTTAACTGGTAACTGCTCACTGTTAATTGGTAACTGCTCACTGTTAACTGGTAACTGCTCACTGTTAACTGATAATTGCTGTAATTCTTGCTGAATTTGGGTAAAGACACTTTCCCAGTCGCCTGCTTCTGGTTGTCGGAACAAACGCATGGTAGGATACCAAGGAGAATCTTGGCGATCTAACAACCAACGCCAATCGGGTGCATGAGATAATATTGTCCAAACTGGTTTACCTAATGCACCTGCCAAATGAGCGACTGCGGTATCAACGGTAATTACTAAGTCTAATTGGGAGATAATTGCGGCTGTGTCGGCGAAATTGTTGATTTCTCCACTTAAATCCTGGATTTTGACATCATATTGAGTTAATTCGGCTGCGGCTTTTCCTTTTTGCAGACTATAAATTTCTATTCCGGGTATTGACAATAAACCCAAAAAGTGCTTAAGCGAACTCGAGCGCCAGCGATCGCTCCAATTTTCCGGATTTCCCGCCCAGGCAATTCCGACTTTAAACTGATTATTAGCGGAAATTAGCTTATTTTTACCTAATTTCGCCTGCAAATAAGGAACTTCGTTAGGTATCGTTGTCAATGTCGTCCCGAAAATATGAGGTAAACTCATCATCGATGCTTGCACGTCGAAATCTGACAAGCTTTCCCCTTGACTAATTACCTCTATAGTGCTAAAGGAATCAGCAAATAATTTTTGCAAAGGAGGGTGACATTCGAGGACAACTTTAGCACCTTTTGCAACAAGAAGCAGGACATATCTGACAAATTGAATTGTATCGCCAAAGCCTTGTTCAGCATAAACTAAAATAGTCTGCCCTTGAAGAGAAGTTGTCTCTAAAGTCTCTTTAGTTAATACAGGTTGAGAGAAAGTGCGGAAATTGTAACGTGGAATTCGCTTACGATACTCATAGCCAGCGAAACCCGCAAGCAAGTCACCTTGAATCAATTTTAGATTAGCCAAACAGAAACGAGCATCAATACAATTAGGATCGAGCGCGATCGCAGTTTCACAATGTTGCTCTGCTTCCGACCATTTTCCCAGAATCCTCAGCGAATTGGCAAGATTATTGTGGATTGTAGCATCATGAGGATTTAATTCCAAAGCGCGGCGATAAGCAGTTACAGCTTCCGGGATTTTTCCTAATTGTTTAAGAGCCACACCTAACTTATTATGAGTGTCAGCAACTTCGGGTTGTAGTGTCAAAGCTTGCTGAAATTTAGTTATAGCTTCGGCTAATTTTCCTTGCTCTTGATAGAATACAGCCAAATGTGTATAAATTTCCGCATTTTCTGGCTGTAAAGCAATTACTTTTTCTAGGAGTTGCGTAGCGATGTAAAAATCTCGCTGTTGATAAGCAAGCACCGCTAAAATGTGTAACTTATTCGCCTTTGTCGGTGCGGATTGTAAAATGAAACTACATATTTGTTTTGCTTCGACAAATCTTTCTTGTCGATAAGCTTTAATTGCTTGTTTTACCAACTTATCCGCAGAATCAACTTGATTTGCTGCTAACAATTGTAACTCTTGTTTCACGCGATCGATTACACCTTGCCAATCATTCGGTTGACTTTGGCGAAACAAACGCATGGTAGGATACCAAGGAGAATCTTCTCTTGCTAACATCCAGCGCCAGTCAGCAGCATAACACAGTAACACCCAAACAGGTTTACCCAGCGCACCTGCTAAATGTGCTACTGCGGTATCAACAGTTATGACTAAATCTAGTTGAGAAATAGCTGTCGCGGTATCAGCAAAATTATTTAATTCGTCACTAAGATCGCTAATTCTCTCTTCTGTAATTTCTTTTAATTGTGCCGAGCCTGGTTCTTTTTGTAAACTGTAAAAAGCAACGCGATTTACATCTAAAAGTTTCCGAAAATATTCTAAACTACTAGAGCGTTTATAATCTGTAGGATTTTCGGGATTTCCCGCCCAAACTAAGCCAACTTTAAAATATTTTATTGGGGTTGTAGTGCGGGGATCTTGCCCGCTAAAGTTAATATTATCAACCGAAGTTTCTTCAGTTAAATCAATGTCATTAACTGAATTTTGCCCGCGTAAGTCAATGTTTTTAACTAGATTTTCTTCGCGCAAATTAATATTATCAACCGAATTTTGCTCACCAAAGTAAATATTATCAACCGAAATTTCTTCATTTAAATTAAGATCATTAACTGAATCTTGCCCGGACAAATTAATATCATCAACTAGAATTTGCTCGCGCAAATTAACATCATTAACTGTATTTTTCTCCGAAAAGCAATTAGGTAAGTGAAGCTGATTATCAGCAGGGGGAAATAGATAAGGAACTTGAGTAGGAATAGTATCAATTGTATCGCCAAAAACTCTCGATAAACTCAATAAAGGCGAATGGACATCAAAATCAGGTAAAGGTTTTCCTCTTCCAACAACTTCGTCAATATCATCTAAGACTTGAAACAATTCAACCAACGCATTTTGAGTTTCCACAACTACCCGCGCACCTTGAGCTTTCAATCGGGAAACATAGCGAATAAACTGAATAGTATCGCCCAAACCTTGTTCGGCGTGTAATAATATTGTACGTCCTGCGAGGGACGAACCATCCCAAATTGGTTGCGGAAATTTCCTTGGTGAATTATCCTTTAATTTCCAGCGCCATTCGTAGCCTTGAAAACCGCGCTGAAAATCACCTTCCATCAATAATGCACCAGCTAAACCAAACTGTGCTTGTGCGTAATTCGACCTAATGGCGATCGCCTGATGATATGCTACTTTGGCACTAGCTAAATCGCCTTTCTCTCGATGCGCGTTACCGAGATTATTGTAAAGTACCTCCCAGTCAGGTTTAAGTTTCAAAGCTTGTTGATACTGTACAATTGCTTCTTCAGCTAAACCCAACTCCCGATAAACCATGCCCAATTTATTATAAAGGTCAGCTTGCTCGGGTTGAATTGTAATAGCTTGTTGGTAAGCAGCCGCAGCTTGCTCTGACAATCCTTTTTCTTTATAAGCCAAACCGAGATTTTTATACAAATCCGCCGAATTAGGGCGTAAACTAATAGCTTGTTGATAGTAGACGATCGCCGCATCCAGATCCCCTTGATTTTTCAGTGCGATCGCGAGATTATTATATACGTCAGGATTATCTGGTTTAATCTCGATCGCCTGACGATATTTGGCGATCGCTTCTGGCTTATTACCCTGTTCGTATGCCAAAATACCTAACAAGTGGAGAGCATCCGCTTGTTGTGGCTCACTTTGCACTATTTTCCGACAAATTTGTTCGGCTGCGGCAAAACGACCCGCTTGATAATGTTTTAATGCTTGTTGTAAACTCTTAGCAATATTTTCTTTACTAATTGGTTTCGCTACTCTAGGTGTATTCGTCGTAACTGCATCACCACCCTTAATTTCTAGTACAATTTCCGTCTCAGAAGGGGATTGGGGATTAGGGATTGGGGATTGGGGATTGGGAATTGGTGATTGGGGATTAGGGATTGGGGATTGGGGATTGGGAATCGGTAACTGATGACTGTTAACTGATAAAGCTTCTGTTACTTGCTGAAAAACAGCCTCCCACTCACCCGGTGCTGGCTGTCGAAATAGTCGCATACTAGGATACCAGGGAGTATCATCCCGAGCCAACATCCAACGCCAATCAGGTGCAAAAGGAAGTAAAATCCAGACAGGTTTACCCATCGCACCCGCTAAATGTGCTACTGCGGTGTCTACGGAAATTACCAAATCCAGTTGCGAAATCGCCTCGGCAGTATCAGCAAAATCGTTTAATTGCGCTCTGAGGTCGATAATCCCTGATGACTGCAAAAATTGCAAATCTGCCTCGTTTGGCTCTTTCTGGAGGCTATAAAGCTCAACTCCTGGCACATTTAACAAGCCCTGCACCAAATTGGGCAAAGCACAAGAGCGTTTTTGGGAATCAGCACCTCTTACACCAGCCGCCCAAACAATACCAATTTTGTAGGGAAGATTCGAGGAAGTTTGCTTACTTTCTTGCTCTTTTCCAGTTACAAATAAATAAGGAACTTGATTAGGTATCGTTTCTAAAGTAGTTCCCAAAATTTGCGGTAATTTCATCAACGGCGCATGACAATCAAAACTCGGTAATTCTGTAGTTTGAGTTGCTACTTTTTCGATACCGGGAACTGTTTGGAATAACCTTACCAAAGCCGTCGGACAACCAACAACAACTTTACCACCTTGACTAGCAATTATCGACGCATAGCGAATAAACTGAATTGCATCGCCAAAACCTTGCTCGGTATGCAGTAAAATTGTTTTTCCTGCTAAAGATGAACCATCCCAAAGTGGTTTCGGAATGGGATTAATATTTTGTCCCGGAATTTGCCAACGCCAACTATATTCGGTAAAACCTTGTTTCAAGTCGCCTTGTAACAAGTAAACTAAACCTAAATTAAAATGTGCTTCGGCAAAATTTGCTTTGAGACTGAGAGCTTTTTGATATTGTTGTTTAGCTTCTGCAAGTAAATTTTCTTCTTTATAAACGCTACCGAGATTAGTAATAACTTCTGCCGAGTCGGGTTTGAGGGCGACAGCTTCTTCTAGATGATACCTCGCTTCGGTTAATAAACCTTGCTCTTTTAAAGCCATCCCCAAATCATTATGCAGTTTCATCGAGTTAGGTTTGAGTTTAACTGCTTGTCGCCAATAATTAATTCCAGTAGAGAAATTTCCCTGTTTAATTAATACGTTCCCCGCCGCAACTAGCGCCTCAGTGTAGTCAGGATTGAGCCGGATCGCCTCTTGCCAATGTTCGAGGGCTTCGGAGATATTTCCGACTTGATTCAAGGCTACGCTCAAATTATTGTGAAATGCTGCGGATTTTGGTCGGAGGCGAATTGCTTGTCGATAATGGGCGATCGCATCTGCCACCTTTCCCTGCTGGCGCAGTACCATACCTAAGTTACTATGCGCGTCGGGATTATCGGGCATCAATTTCAATACCCGTTGATACAAATCCAGCGCTTCAGCAACATTTCCTGCTTGATACTTTAAAATTCCGAGTAAATGTAAGGTATCAGCATGATTCGGCGATTTTTCCAAAATTTTCGCACATAGTTGCTTGGCTTGTTCTCTCGAACCTGCTTGGTATTGTTGAAAAGCGAGAGATAAAGCTTCAGAAATCGACAGCATATCACTTATAGGGATTGGGGACTGGAGATTGGGGATTGGGGACTGGGGATTGGGGACTGGGGATTGGGGACTGGGGACTGGGGACTGGGGATTGGGGACTGGGGATTGGGGACTGGGAAATTGGAAGACTAGGAAGAATTAGAGAACAAACTGATAACTGCTCACTGGTAACTGCTCACTGATAACTGCTCACTGATAACTGCTCACTGGTAACTGTTCACTGGTAACTGCTCACTGGTAAAGTTTACCTTTTTTAAACACAGTTTGGCTATCATAATAGTGGTTACCACAAAATGTCATTTTACTAGATATTTGTGATTAAAATTAACACTCAAACTTGCTTGAGAGAGAAGAATGCTAAGACTAATTACAGACTTCGACGGTCCAATTATGGACGTATCGGATCGTTATTATTGCGTGTATCAATTATGCTTAGAGAAGACAAAAAGAAGCGAACAAGCAGTCAGAAAACTATCGAAAGAGGAATTTTGGCAATTAAAGCGATCGCGTACGCCAGAAGTACAAATCGCCCAAATGTCGGGATTAGATCCAGAGCAAGGGCAAAAATTCGCTCGGATGCGACGGGAAATCATCCATAATATACCTTTTCTCATCCACGATAAATTATCTCCAGGAGCGGTAGCTGCCTTAGAAAAAGTACAATCTTTAGGAATCGACCTAGTTGTCTTAACCATGCGTCGGTTAGGAGAAATCGAAATCGCCTTCGATCGCTATAATCTCAGAAGATTTTTTAGGCGCGATCGCTGCTACGCCTTAGCCGCCGATTATCCCAAAACCACCGATGTCAGTGACAAAACGCTGTTGATGGCAAAAGCTTTAGGGGAATTACCCCCAGCCGAAGAAGTGTGGATGGTAGGAGATACAGAAGCCGACGCGATCGCCGCGCAAACCCACGGAATCAAAGTGATTGGCGTGTTATGCGGTATTCGTTCTCGCGCTCAACTAGAGAAATATCAGCCCAACTCGATCGTCAACAACCTCAGTGAAGCCGTAGACAAAGTAATCGAGAGATCGCTATTTAAGCAGCTAAATTACGACCCTTCCCCTTAACGCAAAAAGCTCGAAATTAGCCAAAAGAACAACAAACTCAGCAGCGTCGTTAACACCTCAGCCGATAAACCAATACCGAGTAATTGCTGCGTCAGGAAACTAGCCAGCAAAGTTCCCAAACCGACACCAACCAGTAAACCAACCAAACTCAGCAATACCGAACGACCAAACTTTTGCTCCTTGCGGTTAAGAAAATAAATACAAGCCCCAAAACCCAAAGCGATCGTCAACGATAGCATTGACTGATTACTAGAGTCAGAGAATAGCGTCAAACCGCCCAAAATCGCAAATACTGCTGCTGACCAAAGAATCTCGGACTGTGAGGGCGTATCCCACAACTGTTGCAGCCACCCAGGAGAATTATTCAGAGTCGGTGGCGTAAATTTTGGTGGTGCTGGGGCAACCTTTTCTGGGAAACGAATTCGCTCTGGAACCTTAATTTTCCCTTGCTGACGCTGTTTGAGCCGATCCATAATAATCGCATCGTAGGCTGTCTCGATGCTTTCTTTGAGCTTAGTATCGTTACTGTGCTGTTGAGTTAAGCGATTTTTCGCCTCTTGGATCGCCTCAAAGGAAGCATCTTCAGATACCCCAAGCTTTTGATAAGGATTTTGTTCGTCGCTCATCGATTACCTCCTTCGCTGTTGCCATTTCTGGTGGTGTTGAGAAACTTTAAACTGGTAACAGTGCTGTTGCACTTGGTGTCATTAAGTGCGCTTGGTGGTTTCACAGCCTTTAACATTAAGTTACATTCCTTAGTTTAATCAATACCTCCCTTTGTTGTTAGTTTAGCGTTTCTGTAGCCAAAGACTTCCACAGCGATCGCCTATCCTTAAAATATAATTCTGGCATCAAGTCAGTTATTAGTTTAACAGTTATTACTTGTCCCTTGATAATTATCAAAATTTATGTTAAGACTTCAGAGCCATCTAATTCTCAAGAAGTCTCCTGGGCAAGATTTTGACCGAATCTACGTCCATAATTGTCTAAAATGCACAATACAAGATCGTGTATTTCGCAACCCTGCGCCCAGATCGTAATATCTAGTTCTACTCAGAAATATTGCTATGGCCCCTGCCAAAATTTTAGTCGTAGATGATGACCCAGCAATCCGTAATCTGATCGTGCGCTTTCTCGCGCAGAAAAACTATCAAATTGAATCTGCTGTTGACGGGAAAACTGCTTTAGCAGTATTCGATCAATTTCATCCAGATTTAGTAGTTTTGGATGTTAATTTACCCGATGTCAATGGCTACACTTTGTGCGAACGAATGCAAAGTCGTACTGATGTGTTTGTCCTGATGCTGACTTCTCGGACTGACTCTGCTGATAAAATCCAAGGCTTTTCTAAAGGAGCTGATGATTATCTGACTAAGCCTTTTGACCTGCAAGAACTAGAATATCGCGTCGGGGCGATTTTAAGACGTCAGCGTACTGTAACACCTTCAGAACGCCCAATTTTGGTTTATGGCAAGCTAGCTATTGACCAAGAAAGTCGAGAAGTAAAAATTAACGATAATTTAGTTTCTTTAACTGCTCTGGAATTTGATTTACT
Organism: Oscillatoria salina IIICB1; assembly: GCF_020144665.1. Classification (NCBI taxonomy): domain Bacteria; kingdom Bacillati; phylum Cyanobacteriota; class Cyanophyceae; order Oscillatoriales; family Oscillatoriaceae; genus Oscillatoria; species Oscillatoria salina. The sequence continues at coordinate 54,328 of NZ_JAAHBQ010000022.1, forward strand.
ACTATTTTTAGCTAGTAGTCCAGGGAAAGTTTGGACTCGTTCGGAACTGATTCAAGAAGTCTGGGAATATGATTATGTTGGCGATCAACGAGTAGTTGATGTTCATATTGGTCAAATTCGCAAGAAAATTGAACCAGATCCTTCTAATCCAACTTGGATTGAAACAGTTAGGCGGGTTGGCTATAAATTTAATCCTACTTCTTAGGAGAAAAACCAACCCTAAGATCGTTAACTTTGCTCGGAGGTACTGGGGGTAGCATTTTCCGATTCGTCGGTAGTTGCTACTGTTTGAGGTTCTTTTGCTTGTTCTAGTTGCGCTTTCATTTTTACTGATTCTTCTAGTTGTTGGGCTTCCCGTTGAAATTCGTCCTGAAATTCACGGGAAGCATCTTGAAATCCACGAATTGCTTTACCTAAACTACGTCCGATTTCTGGTAGTTTCTTTGGTCCAAAGATTAATAGTGCGATGACGAAAATTACTGCCATTTCCGGCAAACCAATACCAAAAAAGTTCATAACATTTCCTAAGTTAGTTTTTTCCTACTAAAAAAAGCGATTTTTCCCAAGGGTACTTTTTTTAGTATAGAATTGCAAAAAAACCCGGACGCGCCGGGAAGTTGGAAATTTCTTTTGATTGTTATTAAATGCGGGAGTCTATAAACCTAGGCTTCTCCAGTCTGCATCAAAGCTGTTGAGCAGCAAGGAAGAGTTATAGATTTGGAGAATGATCAACAGAAAAACGAAGAACAATAACATAAAAACTCCCATTAAGGGTGTAGTTCCCCAACCAGGAACGACTTTACCATATTCGGAGTTTAGGGGTTTAAGAATCTCTCCCAACCGTGTGCGCTGTGCCATAAGTCACCAATGATGAATCTAAGTTATTTTTTGCAACTTTTCGTAATATTATAATAGAATAGCACTCATAATTTGATTTATTCTATGGAACCAGCAACAGTTCTTAGCATAGGCATTGCTGTCGTGGTCGTTGGCGTGACAGCCTTTTCTATTTATACCGCTTTTGGGCCACCTTCTACGGAGTTGAGCGATCCCTTTGAAGATCACGAGGATTAAGCTTGCTTTTTTGTTGCGCTCGCGCGCAACAATTAATCTTCTCTCTTTACCATAAAAGTAGCAATTTGCCAAGGGAGAATTGGAAATTTGTTCTTGTTAATAAAAGTTAAAGGTCGCTCTAAGAAATCGACTTGAGAGGCGATCGCCAATTCTAATTCTCCATTTAAAGATAAGTGGGCAGTTTCTCCGTGGCATTCGTAGCAGCGCAAAATTAAGGCTTCGGAGTCGTTTTCTGCGGGTTTTAACGCCATTAAAATTAAGTTTTCGGCGGAGAAGTCTAATAGTTTACCAGCCGGAGGTAAGCTAGTTTGAGCATTTTCTCCAGAATTTACTCGCTCCCCCAACCAGACTTTTACTGGTAAATTCAATTCGTAGCCTTTACGGACTGTCTCTGCTGAGAGCCAAGAACCTTGATGAGGGTAGAGAGCATAGGTAAAATGATGGATACCGCGATCGCTGTGGGGATCGGGCCAAGTTGAACTTCGCAGCAAGGTTAAGCGTAATTGATGGGGTTTACTGTCATAGCCATATTTACAGTCATTGAGTAAACTAACGCCATAATTATCGTCGCTTAAATCTGCCCAGTGGAGTGCAGGAACCTCCCATTTCGCTTTTTCGGCGGGAGTTTGCGGTTTTGTCGGGCGTTTAATTGTCGCGCAGGGTATTTCGTAGCTAGCATAGTCGCTTTCGAGGTTGAGAGGGAAAGCGGCTTTGACTAAAACGTGAGTTTCTCGCCAGTTAACGGTTGTAGAGATTTTGAGTATTGGCGAGTTAACTTCTAAGAGATAATCTTGACAAAATTCCGAGGATGCTAAAGTGCGAATTACTTGCAAACGCTGTCGGATCTTACCGCGATCGCGCCATTGAATCGATTTTAGCGTGGTTGGGGGTAAAGGATACTGTTCGTAATTCGGGTCAATATTCCACGCATCCCAATATTGTCCGCGATCGCGGAACCCTTGTAATTTATTTCCCGCACCACGAAGGACTTCTTGACAGTTAATTTTGTCGTAAACACTACTTAAATCGCCTGTTTCTGGATTAACGACTACTCGCAAATAGTCATTTTCCAAGATATATTCTTCCCCAGTCCCTAATTCCCCCTCACCAGTCCCCAGTCCCTCATCTTGACACAACCAAAAAACACGATAACCAATTGAGGGAATATCTTTCGCAACAAATAAAAGTTGATTGTTAGTAGTCAACTGAGAAGGTAACTTTTCTCCAGCTAAATCGTAAATAGCCCACTCACCCAGAGGTAAACTAAGAGAAACCACTGGATCTCGCTGCCAGTTTAGAGAGTTAAAAATAATTATTGGTCGTGCTTCTGGTTGAGGTGGTGATGGTAACTTAATTTGGGAGGCAATATAGTCTAAGGAATCTGTTAAGATTTCTGTAGCTATTTTTTCTACTTCCCGCCATCCTTGGTTAGCGTCCACAAAAACCTTCGGAATCGATGTTCCCGGTAAAATATCGTGAAATTGATTGAATAATACCCGTTTCCAAGCTGAGGAAATTTTCTCTTTTACCTCTTGCCAAACCGCCGTTTTGGTGTTATTATTTATCATGGGGAAAGATGACGACCTATAAACCCCCTCTCGATCGATTAGGGTAGCAAGAGAAGAAAATAACTCTGCTTGAGACAATAAATCTTCACAACGACGATTGAATAATTTTTGGTCGGCATGGGTAGTATAACAACCCCGATGGAACTCAAGATATAATTCATCGTTCCAAATGGGAAGTTGGTGGTTGGTGGTTGAAAGAGACGTGAAATTTTGCGTCTCTTTTTTTGTCATCGCAAGTAACTCCTGCAAATATTCACTCGCAGTAGTAAATTCTAAGCGAGGTAAAAAAGGAGAAGTAGAGAAACGCTGCTGTACTTCTAGCATATCGCGAGAAGGACCGCCGCCGCGATCGCCAACACCAGGAAGCCAAAAAGCAGTCTTCAAACTCGTTTGTTGTTCCCAAGTAATAGCATAATCAGTCATAGGCTGGGGGTTAGTATCCATCACCCCAGTTACATTAGGAGGAGACATCAAAGTTAAAATTTTTGTCTCATCCGGAGACATCCACCAAAAAATACCATGAGGAAACTTAGTCGAATCATTCCAATGTAATTTTCCCGTCACAAAATATTCGATTCCACTTTGCTTTAAAATTTGTGGTAGCTGCCAAGTAAAACCAAAACTATCTGGTAGCCATGCAACTTGAGTAAATTCGCCAAACTTTTCTTGAAAATAAAGTTGTCCATAAAGCAATTGACGAATAATTGATTCTCCCCTCACTAAATTTACATCAGGTTCGACCCACATTCCCCCCAAAAATTCCCAACGTTTAGTTTTGATAACTGCTTTAATTTGCGCAAATAAATCGGGGCGATTTTCTTCAATCCAAGCATACAAAGCTGGCGTACTATGACCAAAAGTAAGCTGAGGAAAATCATTTTGTAACTGTAAAACCGACGCAAAAGTTCGTTGCGCTACATCCCAAGTTTCCTTAACTTCCCATAGCCAAGCCATGTCAAGATGAGCATGAGAAAGCATTTTAATTTTGCGTTGTTTAATGTCAGCAGCTAAAGGCTGTAAATTCTGGCGGATAGCGGCTAAACAAGCATCAAATTCAGCTTTATTTGAAACAGCATCCCAAGGAATTGTCATTAATTCTTTAGTAAAAATATCTAGTTTTTCTGGTGCAAAAGCAGCTAAATATTTCTGCAAAACAGTTAACTCATCGGCGACAAAACCTGGGTCAAGAGAGTCACTTAAATACTCAGCTTCATAAACACATTTAGACCGCATCAAAGCACCAAGATCGTGTCCCGGACTAACTAAACGCAAAGTAACGATAATTTCTGTACCAGGAATTGCTGATTCTGTGAGTAATATTCTCACTGAAGATTCCCATAGATCTCCTTCTTGAACTAACTTACCATTAACAAAAACTTGGACATATTCCGCCCACCAAGTTAGTACCAGACGCAAACTTAATCCTGCTAAAGGATAACCTTGTAAATTTTCGGGAATCACAAATTTTTGTCCTAACCAACGCACTTGACTACCAGCATCCCAAGCAAGATAACCTTTTTCGTTTGGTTCCGCAAATTGCCAATCAACTAAATTAATTGCTGGCGAATTTTCCCTTGCTGGTAAATCAGAATAAAGCCAATTAGCTTGGACATCAATTTCAGTTAAAGAACGAAGTTTAGCGAGATTGTCGAACGTTATCATCTTCCTAAATTAACTAATTAAGTCGAGCTTGAAGTAGTCAATCCCCTCTCAGTTATAATTGTGACATCTAGGATCGCTAATTTCTGCAATTAGAGGGAGAGAGAGTCAGTATTTAGATGGAATTATTGACGCGATCTTCTCGCTAGCATAATCTATGAAGCATTGATAGAGTCAATTATGAGTGCGACAGGCTTGTCTGTATTTGACGAAACTGTACAAAAGACGAATATTTTTGTCAACGAAGTCGCAAAAGAACTTAACCTGGATAAGGATAAAGCTTTTCGAGGACTAAGGATAGTTTTGCATAAATTGCGCGACCGAATTCCAGTTAACGAAGCAGTTGACTTGGGTTCGCAATTGCCAATTTTCCTAGCTGGATTTTACTACGAAAGTTGGAAACCTGCGGCTACTCCGACAAAAGAACGCAGCCAAGAAGCATTTTTCGACAGCATCGAGTCAACTTATCAAAGTCAAAATCTCGAACCCGATGTAGAAATCGAAAAATTGGTTCGCGCTGTTTTCAAAGTCTTGTCTAAGCAAGTCAATTCCGGAGAAATAAAAGATGTCGTCTCGATTATGCCAGCCGAGTTAAAAGAACTTTTTCCTCAAGCAGTAAGAGCCTAAAAATGTAGCCAGGAGAAATAAAATCAATCATGAAAATACCTTTAGAAATTTCTTATCGTGGTGTAGATAAATCCGAAGCAATTGAATCGCTGATTCGGCAAAAAGCTAGTAAACTAGAACAAGTTTGTAACTACATGAATAGCTGTCGAGTTATTGTCGAAAAAATTCACGAACATCCGAAAAGCGGTTCTCCTTATCGGGTGAGAATTGATATGACTGTACCGCCCGGACACGAATTAGCTGTTGATAAAAGTCCCGATGCAGGTAAACAGTATGAACCTTTAGATGCAGTGATTCGCGATGCTTTTGAAGCAGCGCGTCGTCAGCTAAAAGAATTAACTGAAAAGCAACGCGGTGATGTTAAATTCCATCCCGAACAAGCAATGGAAGCCGTTGTTACTAAGTTATTTCCCGAACAAGATTACGGTTTTCTCCAGCCCTTGTCCGGTCAAGAAGAAGTTTTCTTCCACCGGAATAGCGTAATTAATAATGATTTTGACCGGATAAGAGTAGGTACTGGGGTTCAATTTGCGGCTCTACAAGATGACCAAGGTGTTCGTGCAACTACAGTGCAAATTGTTAGTAAACCTGGTGCTACGATTGACCGAGATACAAAAGAAGAAATAGAGCCGCCTTTGGGTTGGAAAAAATAAATTATTTTCCGGGAGATAAAACTGCAAAAGTTGTGGTGACTTTTGTAGTTTTATTTATTTCAACAATTTGTAAATATTGACTTGCTTTTCAAGGCAAAATAATTAATTATATTTATGGGGCATCTCGTGTCGTATCATTCGTCAGGACATCTTGTGCAGGACTTTAGTTCTGAAATTTTATCTCCTTATTTGTCACCGGGAAGCGATCGCGACCTGAGTTTGGATTCTACGCTCCGAGAATTGCCTTTGTATGATTTTCGGGCAGAATTGACTTGTTTGGGGATAGAAGTAGCCAGAATTTTCCAAAAAGATGCTTTATTGCCCGGAGCGATCTTGACAGAAGAAGGAGAATATGCTGGGATAATTTCGCGACGACAATTCCTAGAATTTTTGCTGTTACCCCACGGACGAGAGTTATTTTTACAGCATCCGTTAGAAGTTCTCCACAGTTACAATCGTCAAGAAACCTTGATTTTACCTGGGGATACGCCAATTTTATCAGCAGCGCAACAGGCATTGCGGCGATCGCCACTTTTACAATCAGAACCAATTGTCGTAAAATTAGAACCCTCAGTTTATCGTCTTTTAGATTTTCAGCAGTTAAATCTCGCTTCTTGGCAAATTCGTGGAATCGAAACTCAAGTACGTTACGAACGCACCCAAGCGCGAATCATTCAAACTGAAAAAATGGCAAGTTTGGGGCGTTTAGTTGATGGTATTGCACACGAAATTTTAGATCCAGTGGGTTTTATTTGGGGTAATTTAACTTACGTTTCTACTTATACAGAAGCATTATTAGAATTAATAGCTGCTTATGAAGAAATTTGTCAGGAAACAAACGCAGAAATTGTTCGATTAAAAGAAGAAATTGAACTAGATTTTTTACAGCAAGATTTACCGAGAGCAGTTGGTAGTATTAAAACTGGCGCAGAACGCTTAAAAAAGTTATCAGTTAGCTTGCAAAACTTTTGTCATATTGACGAAGTTTATCCGAAACCAGCAGATATTAATTCTTGTTTAGATGGAATTATTTTGCTCTTAAAAAATCGCCTGCAAAGCGAAATTGAAATAGTCAAAAACTACGGTCATCTGCCGCCAGTAACTTGTTATATCGGCGAAATATCGCAAGTTTTTATGAATATTTTGACAAATGCTGTTGACGCTTTGCTTAACGAAGCTGTCAGTCAGAAACTCGCTCAAGAATATGGGAGAAAAAGACAAGAAACAGTTAATGAAAAACCGCGCATCGAAATAACAACCCAAGTCTGGTTTGCCGATACAAAACATACTAAAACCAGTGTCGAACGCTGGGTTTCCGTTCGTATTAGGGACAACGGACCCGGAATGCCGCAAAAGACTCAACGAGAAATTCGCGAGACTTTTTCCGTGAAAAAACGAGCCGCCAAAGAGACAAGTTTAGCCGTCAGTTATCAAATTGTAACCGCCAAACACGGAGGGGAAATTAAGCTGCGATCGCAACCGGGAATGGGAACAGAATTTGAAATTCTTTTACCTTTAGTTTGAGTTGATTGTTACTTCTTAAAAGAGGAGATAAAAATGGTACAGCAAGAGCAAGAGGAAAAAAAAATAATCGAAAATTCATCTGAAGTAACCAGGAATTCTGACGTACAAGAAGATTTTCCTATTTCAAATAGTCAAACAAGTTTCATGCATTTAACAGAAAATAATAGTTCTAAGTTAGGTTCTCTACAATCATTAAGGCACTTAACACATTTAAGCTTGTCTGCTAATCAAATTATTGATCTTACTCCATTATGCTCGCTAGTCAACTTAAAGTGGTTAATGTTGGATGTAAAGCAAGTTAGTGATTTTAGTCCATTGCGCTCGTTGAACAACTTAGAAGATTTAATGATTCATAATCATAAAATTAGTAACCTAGAACCATTAAGTTCGCTATTGAACTTAGTAAATTTACAGTTGACTAGCAACCAAATTAATAATTTGAATCCATTACAATCCCTTTCTAAGTTAAAAACTTTATTTTTTTGGAATACTCAAATTAGTGACCTCAGCCCTCTAAGATCGCTTCTTAATTTAAAAGTTTTGCATTTAGGTAATAATCAAATTAGTGACCTCAGCCCACTAAAAGATCTACCTAAATTAAAAACATTTCGTATTTTTCGTGTTCACCTTTCTAGAAAATATTGGACTCGCATTAATGAGTGGAAAGCGGAATGGCTTTTGACAGAAACAAATGCAGCAATCAGACGAGTTCTTATCCGACAAATAGGTTATAAAAGAATTTGTTCGGAATTAGGAGCAACAGAAATTGATGCTTGGAGAGAATATGTTTTATTTAGAATTGATGCTGAGATAGACACAGAACCAATTTTTCTTTTGAAAATGATTGACTCTAGCACCAATGACATTTACTTTCTGAGAGTACCACCAAATCTCAACTCAGCGCGTGAAGCTATTCGCTGGCTAAATCACGGTATTGACCCCGAAGAATTTGCCATTGAAACTTAAACCGAATCTGATTTTCTTCACAGAATCTCGCGGTTTCTAGAAAACTTATCTCGTTCTAAAAATTAAATTCCTAAAACAAAAATGACCATTCTTGCCATAACATTAGCAAACCACTAAACATGACAAAAATCATCACCAACTGGCGAAATCTATTTTCACTGATGCGTTGTAACACCAAATGACCCAGCCAATTGCCCGGTATTGCCGCCAAACCGATAAATAAGCCATAAATGAGATGTTGAGTCAGGAGAATGCCAAAAATCGCGTAGGAAAAGATTTTCACGATGTGAACCACCACCCTTGCAGTAGCTTGGGTTGCTAGCAACTCTTCTTTTTGCAGTCCAAAGCCAATATAAAAGGGCGCTAACAAAGGTCCCATACTTCCAAGAATTCCTGACAACAGCGAATAGACAAAGCCCCCAGGTAGAAAATACCAAGCCCGAACGTGGAAACCTTTTGCTTCTGTTTCCTTGGGGCGGAATTCTTTGAGTAAATAGTTGAGGGCGGAAACGATTAAGAAAATGCCGACAAAAACACCAATCCACTCAACGCGCACTTTGGTTAAGATGAAAGCCCCCATCAAGCTACCAAAGATAGCACCAGGAACTTCCCACAGAATCACACCCCAGTTGATGTGTTTTCGATAAGCAAAGGCGCGGTCAGCATTTCCGAGAATGGCTCCGGTTGTGGTGACTGGCGCGATCGCGGCTGCTCCCAAAAATAATCCGATAATCGGCATTAAAAGTAAAGAGCTACCTCCCCCGGCGATCGTGCTAACAAACCAACTCAAAATACTAATTGGTTCTAAGCCAGCTATTACCTGAAGGTCTACTTTATCTAAAAAATACTGACTAGCTAATAAACTCAGCATTACTAATAACATCAACTCTAATAAAATACTAAAAGCTTGCTCTGTACAATCAACCTTAATTTACAGTGTCGATCGACAAAGAGCAAGCAACTGACAATCTCACAAACGCCTAAATAATTATCGATGGATATTGCGAGGACAAATTGACAAAATCTATCCTCAAATGTTAATGAATTCTACTCGTAGAAAACACCTTCAATCGGAACCCCATCCTCATGCTTATTCGCTTTGGATTTCCCCGGTAAAGACTCACCATCGACCCCAATACGGCTGACAGGAAGTTTTTCTTTTTCTGCACCTACGCGCAACAAAACCAGGGGTTCATCTCCGCAGCTTTGAAACTTGTAATAAGTTCCACGAGGTAGCAGAATTCCTTGATTTCGGGACAACTCAGCCACTTCTCCATCTTTACCAAAAAAGCGGGCTTTACCTGCGAGAACAACAAAAGTATGATCTTCACCTGGGTGGCTATGAAGAACATTTTCTCCACCTTGAGCGTAGCACTTGATTCTCACTGACATGAGATCTGTACTTGCAAGAACGTAATCACTTCGACCTTTGCTCAAAAGCTGGGTTCTGACTTGATAAACTTGTGGTTCGGGAGAATTCGTGACCCGATCGTTAATATTAGTCGATTCTATCGATGACGCTTGAGCTTGCATCGTAACAACTCCTTATTCAGTAGAACAGGTAGAACAAAACGTATGTTGCTAACATCAAGTTGAAAAATCCCAAAATCTAGCTCTTGCTAGTAACAGGTAGACATTCAACTAAATAAAGATCGCTTACACACTTGCTCGAATTTAGAGCTTGCTGCCAAGATTATTTTCTGATTTTAACTGCGTTATAGTTCATACATCAATCTTAGCCTCGCAATTAGGAAAGAAAGTTAAATTACTGACCTAAATTCCTAGCGATCGCCTTTCTAGTCTACAAATTTTAACTATTAGTGGCAACCCCTTAATTTATCTAATTTTCTAGCTAATCTCTCTCAGCTATAGTCATGCAGGTTGTTTAATCCTTACCTGACTTGAAATCCCAGAATTTCCTCGGAACTGAGAACAAGAGAAGTTGATGCTTGTCGAGGATAGATTTTATTAAGAATTGATGATAAAATTAAGATTGAGCCAATTCCGATCTGAAAAATCTTCGACCTCAGTAGGAACAATATCTATGTTTTAAGAGTACCTCTACTTGACTCAGCCGGCGATCGTATTCGTTGCCTAAATCATGGTATCGATCCCGAAAATTTGGCAAGGGAAACCTAAAGCGAGAGCGATTATTTTAACAAAATTTAATATTATGTAACCTTTAGTTTGAGTTAATTATAGTTTATAAGAATTAAAGATAAAGATGGGACAAGAAGAACGCGATCGCACAATTAAAGCTTTATGTGAAGTAGCCAAAACTTCAGATGTAGAAGAAGCTTTTAGGATTCTAAATAGTCAAACCAAACTAATACTTCGGGGTCAAATAATTTCCGATCTTAATCCTTTGCGATCGCTAGTTAACCCAACAAGTTTATCGATGCAGGGAAATCATGTTCGTAAGCTAAGTTTCGGGAATTCTCATTCTAATTTGAAATACTTGTATTTATGTTGCAATCAAATTACTGACCTAACACCACTTCGTTCGCTTTCTCATTTAGAATCCTTATGGTTGTCTGGAAATCAAATTAGTGACCTAACACCACTAGAAGTTTTGATTAACTTAAGAAGCTTAGGTTTAAGCACCAATCAAATTAGTGACCTAATACCACTTCGTTCGTTTTCTCATCTGGAATCCTTATGGTTAGATGGAAATCAAATTAGTGACCTAACACCACTAGAAGTTTTGATTAACTTAAGAAGCTTAGGTTTAAGCACCAATCAAATTAGTGACCTAACTCCCTTAATTTCTCTGGTTAACCTGGAATACTTGTCTTTGAGTGACAATCAAATCAGTGACCTAAGTCCGCTTAAAAGCCTACCAAAACTAAAAACTTTTTCTATTTTTTACACTGAGCTTCCTAGAAAATATTGGACTCGCATCGATGAGTGGAAACCCGAATGGCTGTTAACAGAAAAAAATGCAGAAGTTAGACGAGTTCTGATTCAACAAATAGGTTATGAAAAAATTTGCTCGGAATTAGGAGCAACAGAAGTTGACGCTTGGAGAGAATACGTTTTATTCAGAATTGATGCGGAAATCGATGAAGAACCAATTTTCCTTTTGAAAATGATTGACCCTAGCACCAATGATATTTACTTCTTGAGAGTACCACCCAATCTCAACTCAGCGCGTGAAGCTATTCGCTGGCTAAATCACGGTGTTGACCCCGAAGAATTTGCCGTTGAAACTTAAAGCGAAGGTAACTTTCTCAACGGTTGAGTTTCCGATATTTTTTCTGGCTCTAAGTTATACAATTTCTATACAATGAAGATTCCCCTAGTCCTTTTTAAGAAAGCGGGACTGTTTGGTTTTCTACCAGGAATTTCTAACCTAACCCCCCTACCCCCTTCCCTTCAAGGGAAGGGGGAGTAATTAAGAATTTTTTGATGTTAATCATCGAAATTCTCCCCTTTCCTGGTAGGAGAGGGGTTGGGGGAGAGGTTATAGCTTGACTTATAGGAAAAGATAACTTTCAATGGCAGTTGAGTTTCCGATATTTTTTCTGGCTCTAAGTTATACAATTTCTATACAATGAAGATTCCCCTAGTCCTTTTTAAGAAAGCGGGACTGTTTCATTTTTTACCAAGAATTGTCTAACCTAACCCCCCTACCCCCTTCCCTTCAAGGGAAGGGGGAGTAATTAAGAATTTTTTGATGTTAATCATCGAAATTCTCCCCTCTCCTGGTAG
>NZ_JAAHBQ010000023.1 GCF_020144665.1 Oscillatoria salina IIICB1
TCTTTTCTTCCAAATTGGCTTTTTTCCAGAAAGAGAAAGGCGATCGCTGCAACAAATTCAATCAGCGATCGCACTATTTTCAACTATTCAATTCCGCAACTGGCAAACCCTAATTAAAACTCGAAACTTTCTTCGCCACTACCTTGATGGACGGTTTTCACCCATTTTAGTCGCTTCGGACGCACGGACATCCTCGCTGTGGTACTCGACATGACTAATGTCCAATGCAGCATATAAATCATACCGCGCACAGCTTGAGCGAAGAGAACTAACAATTGGGCGAAGCTTAGTTGCTCATTTTTGCGGATGCGGCGTAAACCTGCAAACATTCCCCACAAAGACATCGAGAAGAGTACACCAGTTAGCGGACTGACGATGGGCAGGCGATCGCGCGCCACCCAAATCAAGGTATCTGGTACGATCGCTGTGGGCACGAGGTACTGAAGCAGCAAAAATGTAAACATATCCATTTTTTTCTTCAAACTAAGGCGTTTGCTGCCCAACCAACGCCAATAGTCGAGATAACGCTGATAACCGCCTTCTGCCCAACGATTGCGTTGATGCCAAAGGGCGATCGCTGTTTCGACTCCTTCTTCTTCGACGGCGGGAAATTGTAAAAAGCCGATTTCCCAACCATCCAAATGTAAGCGAATGGTTAAATCTAAGTCATCGGTAATTGTTTGTTCGTTCCAACCACCACAACGGGCTAAAGCAGTACGACGGACAAATTGCCCGTTCCCGCGCAATTCGCCAATTCCGCTTACAGCAATGCGTTGCTGCTGAAAATAGCTATCCAGCGCCATTTCTGCATCTTGTCCTCGCGTCCAAAAATTAACACTGGAATTGGCGATCGCTTTTCTTACTTGGACTGCACCCATCTGCTTCGCAGCAAACAAGGGTACTACCCGGCGCAGTAAATCAGCAGATACTTTCGCATCAGCATCAAATACAGCAATTATCTCTCCCTTACTCAAAGCCAAAGCCTGATTTAGCGCCCCACATTTGCCACCAGTAGCATTCGCCGAACGATGCAACACTTTTAGTTGTGGGTATTCTTCAGCCAATTTATCTAACAATTCGGGCGTTTTATCGGTGCTATGGTCGTCAATTACCCACAATTCGTATTTATCGGCAGGATAATCTAAGTTACACAGCATTTTTACCAACTTCCCCACCACCGCTTCTTCATTTTTTGCCGACACTAAAATCGAAACAGTCGGCGCATTTGCTAATTGTGCGTCAGTTAACGGTTCGGGGTCTGGCTTAGGTTTGCCGAAAACTAGCCTGGATGATTGAATAACGACAAATCCTGTCAAACTGAGAATTACATAGTACCCCCACCAAACATAATGTAGGGCAATAATCCCACCCCAAATAGTCATTAATACCAGAGCAGCTTTCTGTCGCCGTCCTGCTAAACCTTGGAAAAAATCGCTTCTAAATTCTTCTTCTTCGTCTTCAGGATCTGACCACTCCGAGAAAAAAGAGCTAATCGGATCGAGTTCGTTGTTAGAGTTATCTTCTTGCCAGGAATTATGCGGCATATGTGATTTCTTTGCGTAAATTTTCTTTTTGCTAATAATATGCTATTGAGCGTCGTTTTTGTTTTGGCTGCTTTTTTCGGTTTTACAGCTTTTTTTGGTTATTTTATTTTATTTTAGCCACTTTCTGTCCTGATTCGTCTCTTTTCGCTACCTAATAGCTGATTTGATTTTCCTATTGTTGCTAGTAAATCAGACTCTTTACTTTTATCAAAGTGGCGCCACTACCTCCACCTTCTGTTAAATTTTTAAAAGAAAAGCGATCCTTACGTTTTGATTTGATTATAATGGAAATTTTGATAGCAATTACGACTGGTTTAAGTTCTGTTTTCTGGGTGGAACTGGTAAGAGACTCTTATCATGTTCTCGGTCACGTCCTACCTTCATTGTATCGACTGCACGTTTGGCATCATCGAGTTTTTCGCCCAGACTTATCAGTAGTCAGCGATACGATTTACCGGAAAGCCCACTGGTATAATGACGTACCAGAAGCTTTAGTGATGCTGCTGTTCAGTTTATTACCGCCAGGAATCATGTTGATTTGGGGAATTGAGCAGCAATGGACAGCATGGGCTGGTACTCTTTATACAATCTTCTTTTTGTTGAGTGCGATCGCGCGAGGATTGGGAATAGCCTACGCAGACGAATTAACTGACCTTACCCATCGTCCCGGCAGCTTTACCAGCTTACCTGGAAAATGGTTAGTTAATCGATCCTATCACTGGCGACACCACTTCGACAATCAAAACGCCTATTATTGCGGTACATTCACCTTCATCGATAAAATCATGGGTACAGCAGTTTCGCTCAAAGGTAAAACCGTAGCTATCACTGGAGCATCGGGAACGTTAGGTAAAAGTTTAATCCAAGAGTTGCGATCGCGGCAAGCAAAAGTTATCGCCCTTACTTCTAGCGGAAAAACTGTTGCTTTGACACCCAATGACCCAGTTAAAACTATTATCTGGCAAGTTGGTCAAGAAGCAGAACTCGCAAGCGAATTGGAAAAAGTTGATATCCTGATTATTAATCATGGTATCAATGTACATGGCGACAGGAAAAAAGAAGATATTGCTCTTTCCTACGAAGTTAACACTTTTTCCGCTTGGCGCTTAATCGAATTATTTTTTACAACTGTCAAAACCGATGCAGATAAAGTTACCAAAGAAGTTTGGGTAAACACCTCTGAAGCAGAAGTTGGACCCGCTTTTAGTCCCCTTTACGAACTAACTAAACGTTCATTAGGAGACATTGTTACCCTCAAACGTTTAGATGCACCTTGTGTCGTCCGCAAACTAATTTTAGGTCCTTTCAAAAGTAACCTCAACCCCATTGGGGTGATGTCTAGCGACTGGGTAGCCAAGCAAATAATTAACTTAGCAGTTCGCGATTTTCGGGACATTATTGTCACCATCAATCCTCTGACTTTTCTCGCCTTTCCTATCAAAGAAATTTGCGTTTCCACCTACTTTAAATTGTTTACCAATCAAAGCCCAGAAACCAGCAGCGACAACTTACCCGAAGTCAATTCATTGTCATAACATCTCTTTCTAAGACTACTCTCTCCTTTCCTTGAGGAGAGGGTAAGATGTAGTATATCGCTGCAATATGACGCGAAAGTGCTTCAATTTACAGGTCAAGCAGTGGGCGGTCGGCAATTATCAGAAATAATATCTATTGGGAGTATTTACGTCTTGAATACAAATGTTTTATTTATTTACCTTTGGGCTATTGGAGCTTTAATTTTCATCTTCTGGAAAATCTTGACCAATCCCATTAGAAAAATTCAAAGCGCTGCCTTGAAAGGAGATATAGAAACTGTAAGAAATTGTCTTGAAAAAGGCGTAGACCCTGATATTCGTGCTGGTCAATATATAGCACCAATTTGTATTGCTACTAATCGTGGTTATCAGGAAATAGTAGAACTATTAATTGAACATGGAGCAGACATTAATCAAGGCTTAGATGAAGAAGATGGAGTAAATCCTTTACTTGCAGCAGCAATTGAACAACACTCGGAATTAGAGGCAATGTATCTTGAATTGGATGCAAAAATTGGCATTCACTATGCAGCTTTACGGGGAGATGTGGAAAAAGTTATAAGTTTCATTCAGCAAGAACAACCGCTCAATTCTAAGCGTAATCGTGGGATGACACCATTGCACTTAGCAGCAATGGGCGGTCATGGAGATGTAGTTGAATTATTATTAAACAATGGTGCAGACATTAACTTTGGTGCCGAGGTAAGTGACGCTCCTTTGCATCAAGCAGTTAGATACGATTGTCGAGATATAGTAGAATTGTTAATAGATCGGGGTGCAAAGACTGATTGCGATGGACTAGTAGGAAATCCACTTAATTTAGCCATATTTCTCAATAATTTAGAAATGGTTGAGTTGCTAATTAATAAGGGATTAGATGTCAATATGCAAGTTTCATCAAGGACTAGTTTACCATTACATTTGGCAGTCAGACAAGGTTACACACACATTGCAGAATTATTAATTGCACATGGAGCAAATGTTAATGCTCGCGAGGCTTTTTGTGGAGAAACACCATTACATAAAGCAGCTTGGGAAGGTCATTTAGACATAGCGAGACTATTGCTAGAGCATGGTGCTGATGTAAATAGTATAGACAATCTCCTTGATGGCGATACACCTCTGCATCTGGCGAAAATCAACGGAAAATGGGCAATGATGAGGCTATTAGAACGCCACGGTGGAATTGATGCTGGAATAACGGAATAACTGATGAATATGAGTAGTGTCTTTCTTTAATCAGGACTGAAATAATAATGTTAAACTAAAGAATAAATAGTGACAAAGATAAACTATGCCCTCTCCTTTCCCTGGAATGAACCCCTACTTAGAAAGTCCTTTATTTTGGTCAGGATTTCACCATTGGTTAATTATCGATATTGCTAGATTACTCTCACCCCAACTACGACCAAAATATCTAGTAGCAGTAGAAGTTCGTACCTACGAAACTAGCGGCGAAGATAGTTTATTAGTCGGACTTCCTGATGTTACCATTAAAGCTGCTCAAACCGCAAGCAAATCAACAAAAACTAATGTCGCTGTCGCCACACCAGCAACTAAACCTTTAACTGTAAATTTACCAATTCCAGAAACAATTAAAGAAGGATATTTAGAAATTAGAGACGTAAAAACTAAGCAAGTAATTACCGCAATTGAACTATTATCACCTACAAACAAACGTAGCGGAAAAGGTCGAGAAAAATACTTGCAAAAACGCCAGAGAATCTTAGGAAGTTCCACTCATTTAGTCGAAATAGATTTATTACGTGGGGGACAAACAATGCCGATGGATACTAAGGGAATTAAAAGCGATTATCGGATTTTAGTTAGTAAAGAAAATCGTCGTCCCCAAGCTGATTTATATGCTTTTAACTTGCGTGAAACTATTCCAGAATTTCCCCTTCCCTTACGTCGAGAAGATAGCGAACCAGTAATTAATTTACAAGCATTAATTAATCAAATTTACGACCAAGCTAGCTTTGATTTACAAATCGATTATTCTCAGCCACCGATACCCAAACTTACGGAAACAGAGCGAACTTGGGCTGATGATTTGCTACAACAATTAGGACTAAAATAATGTTAAACTAAAGAATAAATAGTGACAAACATAAACTATGCCTTCTCCTTTTCCTGGAATGAACCCCTACTTAGAAAGTCCTTTATTTTGGTCAGGATTTCATCACCTTTTAATTAGCACAATTGCTTTTTCTCTCTCTCCACAACTACGACCAAAATATCTAGTAGCAGTAGAAGTTCGTACCTACGAAACTAGCGGCGAAGATAGTTTATTAGTCGGACTTCCTGATGTTACCATTAAAGCTGCTCAAACCGCAAGCAAATCAACAAAAACTAATGTCGCTGTCGCCACACCAGCAACTAAACCTTTAACTGTAAATTTACCAATTCCAGAAACCATCAAAGAAGGATATTTAGAAATTAGAGACGTAAAAACTAAGCAAGTAATTACCGCAATTGAACTATTATCTCCCACCAACAAACGCGCCGGAAAAGGTCGAGAAAAATACTTGCAAAAACGCCAGCGAATCTTAGGAAGTTCCACTCATTTAGTCGAAATAGATTTATTACGTGGGGGAGAAGCAATGCCGATGGATACTAATGGAATTAAAAGCGATTATCGGATTTTAGTTAGTAAAGAAAATCGTCGTCCCCAAGCTGATTTATATGCTTTTAACTTGCGTGAAACTATTCCAGAATTTCCCCTTCCCTTACGTCGAGAAGATAGCGAACCAGTAATTAATTTACAAGCATTAATTAATCAAATTTACGACCAAGCTAGCTTTGATTTACAAATCGATTATTCTCAACCACCGATACCCAAACTTACGGAAACAGAGCGAACTTGGGCTGATGATTTGCTACAACAATTAGGACTAAAATAACGACAATTTAAACATATTTCCAGTAGAACAAAAGCGAACTGACTAATAAAATTATCGGAAAAGCAATGCGAGAAAACTTCATTAATGCTACGCTCTGTTTTTGTTCGTGAAACCGATTGCTACGACCAATCGTCAAGATTAGCAATTCTAAAGCCAATAAACTATAAACAATGTAGAAAGCATAGTCAAGGGCAACTACATAACCTACTCCTTCTGGTAGTGCATCAATTAAACTAAGGTGATAAAAAACAACTGCTAGAAGTAGTCCACTCACAGCTTCAATAGAAATATCCTCAAAAGGAAGGAAGAGGATGAGATAAGCGACAACAACGAAAAAGAATAAAGGTAATAAATTTTTGTCGCTGAAACTAATAAAATCTCGTTCGATCTCGATAACAGCATTAAAACGAGAATATTGCATCTCTGAGTCAGCATCAATAAAGCGGCGATCGCCTAATGTTGACGTATTAATCATAATGTCTGGATAAAAGGATATTTTTTCTACATTCCAGTCAGTAATTTTGTCAAAAACTTTGCCTCTTGCCCACTTTTCAAGAATCGCCTTAGTGGTTGTGTCTTTTATACCGACATAATCTACTACATAAATTAGTTTATCTCTAGTTAAATTGGCATGGCGGAAGCGCACAGCTAAGGTTTGGCTATCCAAAGGATAATTACGAAAATCAAATAGTTCGTTAAAATCTGCTTTAATGCGATAAACTTTATAATTAAGTTCTCCTTGTTGTTCTTCGATAATTGGCTCATCTAAGGTAAATTTTTCACCAGAATCGAGTCTTTCCGTACTATAGTTAGTAAATTCAATGTTTTCGGCATTAACATCACCTTGATAGCGGAACCAGAGATAAAAATCTAGCAAATAAGAAGAAGTTTTTTCATCAATTTTACTGACTTCATTAATATCAATTCCAACATAGACAATATCGGTTTTTTCTAGATACTGGTTTCCTACTTGAATAATCTGACCACTTTCTAGCTGTTCATTGAAATCGCTAACTTTTTCTACATCAGAAATAAGTTCTAATTGTGTAAAAGCAGAAATAAATTTTCCTCGATCGAAAACTCCTACATGATAGGGAACTAAGGGATCTCCTTGGCTGTTAAACTGAGTCTCTTGTGCTTGGGCTTCGATCGTTGTTTCGATCGATTTAAGCTTTGCTAATGCTTCTTTGATTAGATAACGACTTTCTCGAAAATCTTGTTGCGCGATCGCGTCTCGAAGTAACTGTTTTTCGTCGCTGAAAGATTGTTCAATTGCTGCTACAACTGCATGGGCTGCATCATAGTAACCAGCAGCAAACCAACCGGGTATATATCCGTAACGTTCTTCAAATCGATTTCTAAATTGCTGTCCCCTTTCACCAGAAATGTCATAAATAATCGGTGCTAAAGCATAAACACCATTGGTAAAAAAACCCGGCTCGTTTTGCTCTTGAGGAGAGTTAGCAAATTTGTGAGCTAACGAAACTTCCCCTAAAGAATTGCCACCAAAAATTGGAAATTCTAGCTCGTGAAGCCTAATTTTGGCAAGCAAACTACTACTGTCTTCGCTGTCGGTTGCCATGACAATCATCCCAGGATCTTCACCTTCTTCCTTAAGGGCAACTAAGTCTTCGACGATTTTATCTTTGGTTAAATTATAAGAATTTTCTTGGATTTCCCACTTTCTAAAAATCTCTCCTCCTAATTCCTCAAAAGCTACTTCTATATCTTCGGTTAACTTAACCCCGTAAATGTCAGAGCTATAAACAAGACTAATTCGCGGATATTCAAGAATTTTGTTGATGTAGTTAGCAATAAAAGTCCCTTGAAGCTTATTACTAAAAATTGTGCGGAAATACCAGTTATTCCATTTAGTTACTTCGTCAGCCGTAGCCGACCCTGTGATTGCAGGAATACCATAAGCTTGATAAATTTTTCCTGCTGCTACGGAGGTTGGGATCGAGAAATGACCAATTACAGCTAAAGCTGAGGAACTAACAATGTCTTTAGCAACCTCGATTGCTTCGTCTACCTCTCCCTTATCGTCATAAACTCGTAACTCTAGCTTTTTGCCTTCAATGCCACCATTTTCATTAATCTCGTCGATGTAAAGTTGCGCTCCTTTCAACAAAGATTCACCTGCTGCTGCTGTTGTTTGATCTTCTGAGGTCAAAGGAGCGACAATGGCGATCGCAATTTTCTCTTGAGAAAAGTTAAAAACATTCCAGCCAATGATGACACTCAGGGTCAAAAGCGCTAAAGATAACCAGATAACAATGTTCTTTTTACTGATTCTGTCCATATCAATTAGTTTGACATTATTGCCAATCCGCAAAAAATTCTTGAAATTGGGCGATCGCGTTTTTGGCTGCTTTTTCTGGAGATATCCCCTCAACCAAGATCCCATAAAGAGCTTCACCCCAAACATTTTCTTCTAGCGCCTCTACATAGCCTGGGTTGGTGCTGAAAGAATAAGGACGAGTAGGAGATTGAGTCATAATTTTCTTCACTTCAGTAATATGAGGATCGTCAGCATTCGTCCAAAAAGGGTCATTCCAACCAGATGTATTTACAGGAAAAAAACGACCATCTGCTGCTTCGATATAGCTGTCTAAGACTGTTGGCTCAATTAGATAGGATAAAAAGCTTTTTGCATCTTTTTGGTTCGGAGAATCTTTAAAGATCAAAGCTTGCCTAACCTCAATTAAGTAGCGCATTGGCTGACCATCAGGTTTACGGGGAAATTCTATTGTAGCTAGCTTGTTTAAATAAAGATCCTTTTCGTGAAAGCGAGCAGCCGGAATTGAAAGACTGGGATTAGCTGTTATCGCCATAATTCGATTATAGAAGCTAGAATTGTTGTCTTCATTTCTCCAGACTAAAGCTGAAGGTGGAATATATCCTTCCTGGTATAACTCTGACCACCATTTTAAAGCTTCCACAAGTCCTTGACGGTTTTCCTGCTGTTCGATTACTAGCTGCCCTGCTTCGTCCACAACTTGAACGTTGTAGGCTTCTAAAATATATTCAAAAAGGAAGAAAGTCTCTGTAGAATATGGGGAACTAGGAAACCCTAAACTGAAGATTTCTTGCTGTTGTTCCGAACGCAAGCGCTCTTGTAATTGAGTCCAAAATTCCCAAAAACCATCCCAATCTTGAGGAATATCTTGTGGACTATATCCTAATTCTTCGAGCCAGTCTCGCCAGTAATGAAGATAAACAGCTTCTTGATAAAGAGGTACGGCGTAATAGCTTTTTTTCTGCTCAACTTGATTAAAAAGCTGGGCATTTTCTAATGCTGAGTCGGAAATAAAATCTGCAACTGGTGCGATGGTCGAACTCACATCTACAAGTTTATCTTCCCAGGCATACAAAAGTGCTAATTGAGTGCGATCGATAGTGAGATCGGGAGGATTTCCTGCTGCTACTGCTGCTTCGATTTGTTCAACTAATTGATTTTCGTCGAAAAAGACTAGCTGAACTTTTTTGTTTTGTTGTTTTTCCCAGTCGTTAACAATTTTTTGGAAAAACGTCTTTTCTTCCTCGATAAAACCTTTGTCCCACCAGATGGTAAGTACCCCTGTGTCTAAGGAAAGTCTTTCTATCGTTTCGGCACTATCAAAATAAGATTTGTCTACTTGCTCCGATGAGTTTTGACAACCAAATACTATCGTCGCTATTAAAATAATCAGTAAGAATATTGAGAGAGAGAATTTTTTAACATTTAGCTTTTTCAAGTACATAGCTTAATTTTGGGAAATCTTGTTGGCGAAGCGTTCTGAGTGAATAGGATTATTCATTCCAAACCTGAAGAACTTTTCCCGTTACCTGTTTACCTAACCAAAAAGTATTGGCACTTTTCGATTTTAGATTACTTTGATTTACCGTCCAAGTTTGTTCGGGGTCGAATAAGATTAATTCTGCCTTTTCTCCTACCTGAAAACTAGCAGGTTGTTGTTGTAAACAGCGACAAGGTGCAACAGTTAAAGCTTGCCACAATTCTAACGCCGACCATTCTTTTGTCGCGACAAATTCTTGCCAAAGTAAGGGTAAAGCTAATTCTAAACCGATCGCGCCCGGTGGTGCACAAGCAAAAGCGACAGTTTTCTCTTCATAAGTATAAGGCGTATGGTCGATCGCGATCGCGTCCACAATTCCTGCTTTCACTCCCCTAACCAAAGTCTCTCGATCCTTGAGATTGCCCAAAGGTGGCTCTAATCTTAAATTAGGGTCATAACTAGCGACAACTTTGCTATCTAACAGCAAGTGCATCCAAGTCGTACTCGCAGTTACAGGCAAACCTCGCTGTTTCGCCTCAGCTATCAATTCTACCCCACGAGCCGTCGAAATTCGCATCAAATGCACTGCTGTACCTGTCGCCGCAACAACCTCCAAAATCGCCGCTAACGCCGCAGCCTCGGAGATTTCCGGATCTCCTGGTAAACCCGCCCGGATAGAAAGCGTTCCCTCGCGCATCACGCCATTGCCCTTTAAATGGCTGTCAGCCGCCATTAAAGCCACAGGCTTATCCATTGGTTGTAGGTACTCTAACAAGCGCCTTAAAAGCCCTAAATTCGCCACTGGATGCCCATCTGTAAAGCCGATCGCACCTGCGGCAGCAAGGTCGGCTAACTCGGTCATTTGTTCGGATTGCATCGCTTGAGTTAGCGCCCCCCAGAAGGAAAAATGAGGCAATGTGGGAGCAGATTTTGAGTCATTACCCCCCTTTTTTAGCCAAGCCAAGCTACTTGGATTATCGAGGGGTGGAACAGTATCTGGTAAAATTGTCAAGCGAGTAAAACCTCCGGCGATCGCCGCAGCCGCTAAACTCGATAAAGTTTCGCGATCTTCGTGTCCGGGTTCGCCACTGTGACTGTATAAATCTACTAATCCTGGTGCTAAAATTAAGCCGCGACAATCTCGTCTGGAAATAGTTTCTGGTACCTCTTTTAATTCGGTTGCAATTGCTTCAATTTTACCGTCAATAATTAACACATCGGTAGTTTGTTCTTTATTGGCAACTGGGTCGATAATTTTTACTTGTTCGAGGAGTTTATTATTCATTTGTTAAGTCAGTTTATTTTTAGTTTTTTTCTCGCGCATTCGGCGGAGCCGTTCTCGCTTCTCCTACGGAGACGCTACGCGAACGAGTAGGCGCAAAGAAAGATCGCGAAGAGTTGGTGGAATTTAGATTGGGTTTGGTTTTTTATTTACAATTAGATTTGTCAAGAATTAGTTAATGAATGAGAGTGACTGTTTGTTGGTAATTTATAACTGATAACTGGTAACTGCGGGTACGTGATAACTGATAACTGTTAACTGATAACTGTTAACTGATAACTGATAACTGTTAACTGATAACTGTCAACTGATAACTGTTATAAGGCTCCAGCCGCAGTTCGATCGATGACTCCACCACTGAGGTGAGTAGTCAGGTTAATTGCTTGTAAAACTGGGTAGCCTGCTGTACCTTTGGGATAGTCAATAACGCTTACTGCGCCATTACCTTGTTTGATGTTCCAAAAGTTTTTTGGTTGTAAACCAAGGAGGTAGCAAAGGATTACTTTGTTGATGGCATCGTGAGCGACAATAATCCCAGTTTGTGGTTGTTTAGCAGCTTCTTCTGACTGTACTTGAATGATATCATTCCAACAGGCGATCGCGCGATCCCACACTTGTTGTAAATTCTCGCCTTCGGGCATTTGGACTGCTTCTGGTTGTTCTCGCCATTGACGTAATAAATCGGGAAATTCTTCTTCAATTTCTGGCTCTAGTTTACCTTCCCATAATCCGTGACCGATTTCACACAAATCTGGTTGTAATTCTAGAAAGATTTCTGGGTGATTTTCTAAAATGATTTCGGCGGTTTCTTTGGGGCGCAACATGGGACTGGAGACAGCAAAAGTTAACTCGGTATTCTTGAGAAATTCTGCTGCTTTTCTTCCTTGTTCTTTGCCATTTTCGTTCAGAGGAACGTCGCGAGAACCTTGGAAGCGGGAAACTCGATTCCATTCCGTTTCTCCATGACGCACTAATAAAACTCGTACCATATTTTTTGCGGAACGAGGTAGTGGTAAAGGAATTCCTAGATGAGTGGTTTGGTTGAGTGATTCTAGTTGTACTGCTTCTCCGAAACCACCAGTAAAATTTAAAACATTAATGTTGCAATTTGTCTGTTGAATAGAATGATAACGTTCCGGAGGAATGCCTAACGCGCTCATAATTAAACAGCGATTGATGCCATTGTGAGCGACAATTAAAATTGTCCCGCCTTGGTGTTTGGTAATGATTTCTTGCCAGAATTGCTGTGCTTGTTGATAAAGAGCCAGCACCGGAAAATGTTCTTTGTCTCCTTCGGTAGTTGAGAGCAACATTTTAAACTGATGAGGAGTATCTTTCCAACAGCGATAGTCCTCAGCAAATTTTGTTTGGACATCCTCTTTTTTCAACTTTTCCCACAAAGGTAAATCAATTTCCATCAATAAATCGTGAGGTACCAAAGTGGGAGGATTATTTAAGCAATTTTGAATAGTTTCCGCCGTTAGCTTTGCTCGTTGTAAGGGACTAGCATAAAATGCGTTAAAGTTAAGTTTACTAAGTGCTTGTCCTACTTTCAGCGCATCAGCACGACCTTGTTCGGTAAGTACAGATTCATCGCAGCGACCTTGAATCATTTTCAAAGCATTATAGCTGCTTTGACCGTGACGAACGATAACAACGCGAGTAGTCAATTTTTTTCTCCCCAGGTTACAGCCTTTAAACAGCGTCATTTTAACTTGCAGCGAGCCATGCTAGAAAAGATAAGATGCAAATAAAGCACTCATGTGGGGTACGACTGTGTTTGCATCAAACCAGATATTACAAACCAGATACCAGTTAGAAAAACAGTTAGGACATACGGCTGCTGGTCGTCAAACTTGGTTAGCATTGGATAATCAGTCTGGGGAACAAGTGACGCTGAAATTGCTGGCGTTTAGTCCCCAAATGCAGTGGGAAGAGTTAAAGTTGTTTGAGCGGGAAGCGCAAGTGTTACAAGCTTTAAGTCATCCTCGTATTCCTCGCTATCGAGATTATTTTTCTCTGGGTAAAGAAGCAGGTGCGGGTTTGTGTTGGTTTGGCTTGGTACAGGATTATATTCCTGGTGTTTCTGTGCAAGAATTATTAACGCAAGGTCAGCGCTTTACGGAAGCCCAGGTGCGTTCGGTGGCTGTGCAAGTGCTGGAAATTTTGATTTATTTACACGAATTGTCTCCGCCTGTACTGCATCGGGATATTAAGCCGAGTAATTTGATTTGGGGCGAAGATGAGAGCGTTTATTTGGTAGATTTTGGGGCAGTACAGGCTCAAGCTGCTGTGACTGGGGTTACTTTTACGGTGGTGGGAACGAGTGGTTATGCACCTTTGGAACAATTTTGGGGTCGAGCTGTGGCTGCGTCGGATTTGTATGCTTTGGGCGCAACTCTGATACACTTACTTACGGGTATTGCTCCGGCTGAGTTACCTCATCAAGATTCTCGGATTCAGTTTCGTCATTTAGTTAGTATTGACTCTAGTTTTCTCGTTTGGATTGAAAAGGTTACTGAGTCGGCTATTGAAAAACGTTATCCTACTGCTCGTCGAGCTTTAGAAATATTACAGTCAGGTTTGGTTGAACCTACTCATAATACTCGCAGAATTTCGGCGCTGAGAAAATTACATCGACCTGTTGGTACTTATATCAAATTAGAAAAGTCGCCTCAAAGTTTACAAATTGACATTCCGGCTGGTGGCTTCCGTAAATTAACGATTTATGGTGCGCTTGGGGCATTTTTTTTGCTGTACCTAGGTTCGAGTTTTTTCTTTTTATCGATTACTTTACTTTTAACTGCTCCCACTTTTGGCTTGCTGTTTACAATCATTTTGGTAGGTTTTTTTGCTAAATTTATGGGCGAACGAACTCGAATTTCTTTTCAGGGTTCTCGCTTTGGTTTGGAACGACAAACTTTGTGGTTTCGTTACGGACAACAGACGGGCTATATTGGCGAAATTTTTAATGTTTTAGTTTATAAGCAAGGAGAGGTTTATGAAGTAATGATTCGCTCGGCGGCTAAAAATTATCGACTTGGTGGTGCTTTAGGAGAACATGAAAGTGCTTGGTTGGCGCAAGAAATTCAAGATTGGCTGCGAGGTTCCTAAAATAGTTTTTAGTTGAATTTGTTGGTTAGAAAACTAATTTAGCTGAAATTAAGGTAAGATGTCAATGAAAAATGATTTAGGCTTTGACAAGCTAATTCTCAGGTTAGTTACAGTTTACTTTTGCCGTCTATGACCATTAAACGATTTATTTTAACGTTGCTGACCATTTTTGCTGTGGGTAAATTGCTCCTCGATTTGGTAGGTAGTTTTAGTCAACCACAAGTACAAAGTCGCTTGCAATTGTATCAGACTAATTTGATTTTACACGCGAGTGAATATCAAGTTGATAATAATCGCGAATCAGCTCAGGAGAATTTTGATTTTGCTCGTCAAGCTTTGATTGGGGAAAAAGCTTATTCCTCTGCACAAAAACAGTATGAAAAATCTCTAGAAGTTGCGGAAAAGTCTAGGGAAAATTTACGCCGTAAATTGGAACAACAACAACCAACAGGAATTAATGATTCTACCGTTGAAGTTCCACCTTTAGGGAAACCACCGGGAGAAAATAAGCAAAATCAACAGTTAGTAAATGCGATCGCGCAAGTGGATCGCTTTATTGATGAACTTCAGCTTAAGATTGGTATTATACAAGCAAGGCAGGATCGCACTGAAGAGGCGATCGCTACTTGGAATCAAATCATTGAGTCTTCTCCTGATAATCTGGCTGATGCGACTAATGCACAGATTGCAGAAATTGTCAAGGGTTTGTGGTCGGAAATTCCGGTAGTTATCCCTGGTGCGGAAGAGACAATTCAAGCAAATCTCGAAGGTTGGTTTCGCTACCGAGCTTTGCATCAATTGTACGAAATCCAAGGACAATCAGCGAAATTAGCAGCTTTAGAAAGTCAAGAAGAAACCGTTGCTCAAACAGCAATGGTTAAGTTAGCATTAATCGGAGGAATTCCGGCGATCGCTGGTTTTCTCGGTATTATTTTATTGGTTTCTCTCTTAGCACAAGTAGCCTTAAAAGGCAAAGAATCAATTCTCGCAACGCATAGCGGCGTACCCTGGAAAACACCTTGGAATTGGGAAATTACTTGGCAAGTTTTGATTGTCGGCTTTTTTACAATCGGGCAAATTATCCTGCCATTATTGTTAGGTTTATCTGGATTTAATCCGACAAATTTAGGTTTGCGAGCGAAAGCAATTTACGTGTTAATTAGTTACTTATTAATGGCTTTTGCCGGGTTACTGGTGCTGTTTCTTTCGATTAAAGAATTTTTACCCTTACCTAAAAGTTGGTTCCGGATTAAACCTACAGGTAACTGGATTTTCTGGGGAATAGGTGGATATTTAGTAGCCGTTCCTTTAGTAGTAATTGTCTCGCTCGTTAACCAACAAATTTGGCAGGGACAAGGCGGAAGTAACCCGATTTTACTTTTAGCTTTAGAAGCGAAAGATAGCGTAGTATTAGCAATCTTTTTTATCACCGCTAGTGTAGCAGCACCAGTATTTGAGGAAATAATGTTCCGAGGATTTTTATTACCTTCCTTAACTCGTTACGTGCCAGTTTGGGGAGCAATTCTGGGTAGCAGTTTAATATTTTCCATCGCTCATTTGAGTTTATCAGAAGTGCTACCGCTAACAATGTTAGGCATCGTCTTAGGATTTGTCTACACGCGATCGCGCAATCTTCTCGCACCAATGTTACTTCACAGTCTTTGGAATGGCGGGACTTTACTCAGTTTATTCGTTTTAGGGAGCGGTTAGGTCAGTTAACAGTTAGCAGTGAACAGTTATCAGTTAACAGTTAGCAGTGAACAGTTATCAGTTAGCAGTTAGCAGTGAACAGTTATCAGTTAACATTGACCAGTGATTAGGGAACAGTTAAAAGTTATCAGTTTATCCTCTAATTCCTACTTATCTCCCTTGTCTCCCCCCTCCTCCTTGTCTCCCCCCTCTCCCTTTTCTCCAATCATGACTGATAACTGATAACTGATAACTGGTCACTGATAACCCTAATCCCCAATATCCAAACAGAGCTACGATTAACAAGGAACCACCAGACAAACAACAAACAACTTTATGCAAGTTGCTGACAAACCTACTCAAACTACCGTCAAACCGAAATTAGAAACAGCCACCCTCGATGTTGGGGGAATGAAATGTGCTGGTTGTGTCAGTTCAGTAGAACGTCAACTGACCCAAAATGAGGGTGTAATCTCTGCCCAAGTTAATTTAATCACGGGAATCGCCGCGATCGCCTATGAACCAGGAAAAGTAGAACCGGCAAATCTGGCGGAAACTCTTACCAAACGCGGCTTTCCCTCTCAAGTACGCGGTACAGAATCTACTTCCTCTGAGGACGAAACACCGAATTGGGTAACGAAACAACAGCAAGAAAGACAGCATCAACTCCAACAGCTAATTATTGCGGGGATATTGCTATTTTTCTCGACTCTCGGACATTTGCAACATATCGGTGGTCCGGTGATTCCTGTAGTTGGGAATATCTGGGTTCACGCTGGTTTAGCAACTCTTGCTTTGTTGCTACCGGGACGAGAACTTCTCATTGATGGTTGGCGAAGTTTGCGTCACGGCAACCCGAACATGAATAGCCTGGTAGGGTTGGGAACGTTTAGCGCCTATGCTGCCTCTTGTGTCGCCTTGGCGTTCCCTCAACTGGGTTGGGAGTGTTTTTTTGATGAACCTGTGATGTTGTTGGGTTTTATCCTCTTAGGGCGTACTCTAGAAGGAAGGGCGAGAGGTCGCGCTTCGGCTGCGTTGGAGAAATTATTAAGCCTTCAGCCGCCAGTTGCTCGTTTAATTGGTAAAAATAATCTTCATGATGGAGAAGGAATTGAAATTCCCGTCGAACAAGTACGAGTTGGTGAGTTGGTGCGAGTATTACCGGGAGAAAAAATTCCTGTAGATGGCAAAATTGTCGCGGGAAAAACCTCTGTTGATGAGTCAATGTTAACTGGGGAACCAGTACCCGTAGCCAAAGAAACCGGAGATGAAGTAACCGCAGGAACAATCGTGCAATCCGGCGCGATCGCCATTGAAACGACTCGGATTGGCAAAAATACCACATTAGCCCAGATTATCAAACTCGTAGAAGCAGCGCAAACTCGGAAAGCACCAGTACAGCAATTCGCCGATACCGTCGCGGGATACTTTGCTTATGGGGTAATGGCGATCGCCAGTGTAACTTTCTTATTTTGGTATTTTATCGGCACGAAAATTTGGTCAGAGGTGTTAGTAACTCACGCACACCACATGGAAATGACCACCTCGCCGTTATTATTAAGCTTAAAATTAGCGATCGCCACTTTGGTTATCGCTTGTCCTTGCGCTCTCGGTTTAGCTACACCAACAGCTATTCTGGTAGGAACGGGTATCGGTGCAGAAAAAGGTATTTTAATTAAAGGTGGCGATATCCTCGAACAAGTTCACCACTTGGATACAGTAGTTTTTGACAAAACTGGTACGCTAACTGAAGGTCGTCCCACAGTTACCGACTGTATACCCTTAAACGAAATTAGCTCAGATCGGCTTTTACAACTCGCCGCAGCCACGGAAAAAGGAACAAATCATCCTTTAGCCGTAGCTATAGTGACAGAAGCAGAACAACGCGAATTAACCTTATTACCAGCAGAAGATTTTCATACCGAACCCGGATTAGGTGTAGCCGCAACAGTCGAAACTGAACGAGTATGGTTAGGAAATGCTGAATGGCTAAGAAAACAAGGAATTGATTTCAGCGACACAGTAAAAACTCAAGTAGCAACCCTAGCCGAAAGTGGCAAAACTGTAGTATATCTTGCAAGCGATCGAGAATTAGTTGGCATAATTGCGCTTAAAGACACCTTGCGTAGAGATGCCAAAGAAACCGTAGATCGCTTACAGAAAATGGGCTTAAACGTCATCTTGCTAACCGGAGACTCAGAAAAAGTTGCTAGAGCGATCGCTAAACAAGTCGGAATAGAACAAATCTTTGCAGAAGTTCATCCCGATCGCAAAGCAACAATTATTCAATCACTCCAAACTGGGGACTGGGGATTAGGAATTAGGGATTGGGAAGACAAGGGAGACAAGGGAGACAAAGAGGAGGGGGAGGATAAGCTGATAATTGATAACTGTTCACTGAAATCCCCAATCCCCAATCCCCAAACAATTGCAATGGTAGGAGACGGAATTAACGACGCACCCGCTTTAGCCCAAGCAGACGTAGGTATATCCCTCTATGGAGGAACCGAAGTCGCGATCGAAACCGCAGCCATAGTGCTAATGGAAACGCGGTTAATTGATGTCGTCGAATCAATCCGACTCGGCAATGCTACATTCAAAAAAATTCGTCAAAATCTATTTTGGGCATTAGGGTACAATATTTTGGCGATTCCCATTGCTGCGGGAGCATTACTGCCTAAATTTGGGTTGGTACTCAGTCCTGCTGCTGCTGGTGCTATGATGGCGTTTAGTTCAGTAATGGTAGTGACAAATTCACTACTTTTACGCCGTCGCTTTTAAGCTTGAGATTCAGGGGAAGTCAATCTTGTATGAGGGGTAGTTTTCTGGATTATTGCCAAGAAAGCAACCCAAATTATTGTTAATCTGAGCCAATTAATTAAGTGATTGTGGCACAATAATAGCAGGCATTGAATGCCAAAGTAAAACTCAATAGTAGTTAATGATTTTCGCTCGGGTTGTTAAGCAGTGCGAAAGCAAACAGACCAATAAAGTCAAAGGCGCGATCGCTACTTGCCAAATAAGCCCAAACCAAAATAGTCAATCCTAAATTGAGACTACTGTTGAAACTTGGCTTCAGACATAAATTAAAGCCAGCCTGCTCCTAGTTAAAAGACTAGGTTCTGAAAAAAATAATTCCCCCTTTATTTCTATTTACTGCACTCACGATCGCCAATGACTGCCAAACCTGCAAAACCGCATCAAGAACATCTATTAATTATCGAAGATGGTAAGGGAAGAAATGAAGTTATTTTAAAAGATCCTGCTTATTCCGTAGGTAGAGATCAAAAATGCGAAATTTGCCTGCGATCGCAGTTTGTCTCCCGTCGCCATGCCACATTATTTAGAAAGTTACGGGAAGATGGCAGCGCCTATTATCAAATAGTTGATGGCGATGCCAAAGGTAAACAAAGTGTTAATGGACTAATGATTAATGGTCGGAAAATGTCCGAACATGACCTCAAACATGGGGACGAAATTGTTTTCGGTCCCCAAGTGTTTGCGATCTACCAACTGCGGCAGCGTGACGCTTTCCCGACAACACCTCCAGACGATCCCTTTGACATTACTTTGATCGATCCGGCAATGATGATCGGCGATCCCGAAGATTAACACAACATCAGCGCTAGAACACTATCCAGCTACTATTTCCAAAAGTTGCCAGCGATCGTTATCGGCGATCGCTTGTTGAATCAAATCAAAGATTTGGCGACAGTGGTTGTCAAACTGAAGTGGCAATTCTTCATTTTTGACAACTACGTTCATGCGTACTTCACTAGCGGTTGCTGTTGTTCTATCAATCAAGATTTCCGCAGTTACCAACTTGGAAAAAGCGACCTGACCTGGACTCTCACGAGCCATTAAGTAATCGGCAGTTTTGTAAATAACATCAAAATTGCACGACTGTAACACTTCAATCAGCAACCCTTGAAGACGCTCCAGAGGAACTGCAACGGTAAATGTACAAGTATAGCGAGCCATATTCGACTGACCCCAAACGTCAGATAGCTAGACCCTCTTATAATATCGAACCTTGGTTGAGGGTCATGAAAGGGCTTTTTTTTTCAAGAGCAAACCTGATGTGGTTTTACCCTGTTTCTCGTTACTTTACCTTTTCTCCGGAATAATTGCGAGGGGGGAAGTCAGTTAGCAGTTACCAGTTATCAGTTATCACTGGTAAAAAACCCTTGGACAGTTTGTAGAATCAGTTATTGACTTGTGGTGAATTTGCTAAATTTAGAACTAATGGGCGGAAAATTGATTGTTTTTGAGGGTGTTGAGGGTGGTGGTAAGACTACCCAAATAGAATTAGCAAAAGCTTGGCTGTGTTCTCGCTTGGGGGAAAAAGTCCCGGTGGTGGTGACTCGCGAACCGGGGGGAACTGGTTTGGGTAAGAAAATTCGTCAATTGTTGCTGGAGGAAGAAGAAGAACGCATTGGCGATCGCGCTGAGTTATTATTGTATGCTGCCGATCGCGCCCAGCACGTTAGCGATTTTCTTCAGCCTTGGTTAGACAAAAATGCCCTGGTTTTGTGCGATCGCTACACCGATTCGACGATCGCTTATCAAGGTTATGGACGTGGTATTGACTTAAATTTAATTCGTCAACTCAACGAAATTGCCACGGGAGGCTTAAAAAGCGACCTGACCATCTGGTTTGATGTAGAAGTGGAAATCGGGCTGTCTAGGGCGAAAAAACGCGGCGCAAGTGACCGAATTGAACAAACAGAGATTGCTTTTCACCGTCGGGTCCAACAAGGTTTTGCTGAATTAGCCGCAACCAGCAAATCTCGTTTCGTCCGTGTTGATGCTAATTTGCCTGTAAACCAGGTACAACAGCAGATTCAGCTATTTTTGCAAGAATTTCTTTTTACTCATGGCTACAGCGAAATTTCCGCGATCTCGTGACCAAAAAATTGACCACCACCAGCCATTATTTCCCAATCACCAATTCCCCAATCACCAATCCCCAATCCCCAATCACCAATCCCCAATCACCAATCCCCAATTCCCCAATCACCAATCCCCAATCCCCAATCACCAATCCCTAATCCCCAATCCCCAATCACCAATCCCCAATCCCCAATCCCCTCACTATGGACTCATTTGCAAAACTAATCGGTCAACCTCAAGCCGTTGATTTACTTAATCAAGCAGTAGCCAAAAACCGCATTGCACCAGCTTATCTGTTTGCGGGTCCTAATGGCGTAGGGCGACGTTTAGCCGCGCAATGTTTCACGCAATTGTTATTTTGTCAAGGTTTACCCACAGAAAAACAACAAAAAATCCAGAAAAAGTTACAAGATGGCAATCATCCCGATTTATATTGGGTAGAACCGACTTATCTGCATCAAGGTAAACTTTTAACAGCCAAAGAAGCTGCAGAAGCAGGATTAAATCGCAAAGCCCCACCTCAAATTCGCATCGAACAAATTCGCGAAATTACTAGATTTCTCAGTCGTCCGCCTTTGGAAACTTCTCGCGCAGTGGTAGTCTTGTCAGCAGCCGAAACAATGGCAGAAGGTGCAGCCAATGCCTTGTTAAAAACATTAGAAGAACCAGGACGTGCGACAATTATTTTAATTGCGCCCTCGGCTGAAAGTTTGCTGGCGACTTTAGTTTCTCGTTGTCAGCGTATTCCCTTTACTTCTCTTTCCCAAACAGATTTGATTCAGGTATTGCAAAATTTGGGACATGAAGAGATTTTAGCCGATGAAGCAGTTTTGGCGATCGCCCAAGGTAGTCCCGGTGAAGCCATTCTCGCTTGGGAACAATTAAAACAAATTCCACCAGAATTATTAACTAAACTCAAACAACTACCAAAAAAGCCCCTCGATGCTTTTATTTTCGCCCAAGAAATTAACAACGAATTAAACACTGAAACCCAACTTTGGCTAATTAATTATCTGCAATATTATTACTGGAACAAGTTTAGCCAACAACGCTATCTTGCTCAACTCGAACAAACTCGAAAATCCTTACTTTGTTATGCTCAACCGCGACTCGTTTGGGAATGCACATTTCTAGCAATGTGTCAATAATTTCTAGTAATTAAAATTGAGGCGGCCAAATTTGCGCGATCGCCAATTCCCAACCCGGAAAAAGTTCTGGTATCGTGAGAGTATCGGCATTAGTTAAGACAATTGGTTCCTCAGTAGAACGATAAACCGTCACAGTTTCTTCGTCAGGGTCGATAAGAATGCCCACTTGAGTCCCTAAACTTAAGAATAGCTGAATTTTTTCTTCTAGGGGCGGAACGCGATCGCTTTGTGACTTGATTTCCACCATCAAATCTGGCATCATTTGAGCAAAATAGCGAGGACTTTGTTTCAACCTTGCTGCGGAAATAAAAGAAACATCAGGCGCTTTCAATTCGCTATTCGACAAAATAAAGCCACCACTAGAGTCTAACACCCGACCGAGATTGCGGGGTGCAACCCAATTCATCAGCAACCAAATCAAACGGCTACCAATTTCGCTAGATTGAATATCAGAAGGACCCATAAGGATAATTTTGCCATCTTTCAGTTCCAATTGGTAGTCGAGATGGTTTTTTTGGAGAATTTCTTGTACTTGTTTGATATCTTGAACAGTTAATGTCATAAATTAACCAGTGAAAGACCGGACTATGGCTATTTTAACTTGAATTTCGCGAAGCAGAAGTGCTTTGTCATACTGAGTTGAATTTAGTCAAGCGAAGCCTCTGAGTCAAACAAGAATTTTGTAGTTAGTTGTGGAAGTGACTTGTCATGCTGAGTTGAATTTAGTCAAGCGAAGCCTCTGAGTCAAACAAGAATTTCGTAGTTAGTTGTGAAATTGACTTGTCATGCTGAGTTGAATTTAGTGAAACGAAGCATCTGAGTCAAACAAGAATTTTGTAGTTATTTGTGGAAGAGACTTGTCATCCTGAGTAGAACATAGTGAAGCGAAGCATCTAACTAGATTAAGAGTTAAACTCAGCATTAGTTAATCTTTAACTGAAGATTTCTCAACCTCAATAAATTAGTAATAAAAGTAAACAATTATTACTTGTACTTGACAAAATAACTACTGTTTTAATAGCATAAATCCATCTGGTGCGAAATCGAAATCGACGCACCTCCCACAGAACCTCGAAAACCGCATAACTTCGTTGACCTGCGTCGATGCTTTACCCAGTAAGGGTTTCAGGCGACAAAAGTTTCCTAATTTCAGTAAGTTGGGAGTGAAAATTCGGAGGTGCGTCGATTTGACCTCTGAAACCCTCTCACAGCAAGGGTTCTACAGCGAACTCTTTCCCTAACCTCTTCCCCGCAAGGGGATGGAAACGCGCCGGAGTTTCTTCTTCCTGCTTTCCTGTTTCCTTGTTCTTTCCCTAACCTCTTCCCCGCAAGGGGATGGAAACACTTAACTGCCTTGGAGATTAACTAGTCGTAGTCAACTTTCCCTAACCTCTTCCCCGCAAGGGGATGGAAACCAAAGTCCAATCATAATAGCCAACACTACCATCACCACGCTTTCCCTAACCTCTTCCCCGCAAGGGGATGGAAACTTCCTGGGTTACTGACAACCCAGCCAGCTAGTGGAGGCTTTCCCTAACCTCTTCCCCGCAAGGGGATGGAAACGGAAAGGATGAAGGTCGTAGCAAAATCCTGCGACAGGATACCTTTCCCTAA
Source organism: Oscillatoria salina IIICB1 (assembly GCF_020144665.1). NCBI lineage: Bacteria > Bacillati > Cyanobacteriota > Cyanophyceae > Oscillatoriales > Oscillatoriaceae > Oscillatoria > Oscillatoria salina. Next base: position 23,502 of record NZ_JAAHBQ010000023.1, read on the forward strand.
CCTCTTCCCCGCAAGGGGATGGAAACGTACAGGGCAAACCCGTCGTTACCGTTTATGGTTACGCTTTCCCTAACCTCTTCCCCGCAAGGGGATGGAAACGGAAATGGAAATGACTAGTAAAAGACTAGTCAAAAAAAGACTTTCCCTAACCTCTTCCCCGCAAGGGGATGGAAACCATAAGAAGCGGCTCATGTTACTTGTTAGTAACCATTGAACCTTTCCCTAACCTCTTCCCCGCAAGGGGATGGAAACTTCTGAGAAAACCACTACTGAGGGCTAGCCTAATTGGCTTTCCCTAACCTCTTCCCCGCAAGGGGATGGAAACGATAAATTTACTAATAAATAGAAATAAGAAAATAAACAAAAATAGCGCCAAACTTTAGCAGTAAGAAAAATAACTTAGCGTTCTTCCTTTGCGCCTTTGCGCCTACTCGAAACGAGAAAGGCTAACGCCGAATGCGCGAGATATAATAACCAAAAACCCTTGATTTCGCGAACCAAGGGTTTAAATTATCAAACTAATTTAATTTTGACTACTCCCCTCCCTCCGCGTTGCTAAAGGGAGGGGATTCACAAGTAGTTCTCTTTCCTCTTGCAGGCACAGTCAAGTTGCCTCTAGACGCTCAATATGTTGAGATATAGCCGCATATATTGCGCTTACTTTTTTTAGTTTTATGCTTTCAAACATCCATCACTCAGCTAGTTTAGTACGCTCCTCGCTCTGAAGAAAGCTTGCAGTGGTTTAGTCATACTGCCGTTAGAGCCAATCTAACCGTTGTTTCTTACTTACCGGGTTTTCGACCTACTAGAGCGAAGAATCACGTAGATTTTCGTTTTACTCGCTATCAACTATTGTACTAACTTTCTAGTTTCTTTTCAATCAAAGTCGCCGTAGAACAGCGAGGCTTTAAACCCATTTTTTTTGGTAAAATTACTCAACAGGAATCGCATTCACATCAACAGTTTCCTTACCAGACTCTTCCGTAGCAGTAGCAGTCGTCCCCGAATTCACTTGACGAGACTTAGCAAATTCAATAACGATCTGAGACAACTCCGAAATCAGTAACGTTAACAAAGCAATATCATCCAATTGTCCCGCGATCGGGATAAAATCAGGAGCAAGATCGATCGGACTAACCAGATATGCGATCGTACCTAAAATAATCCACCAGCGATACTTCGGATTACGAAGCGTGTTGCGATACCAATTATAAATTTCTTGTACAGATAATTTCATTGCTGCGATTAGCCTCCCAGAGTTGTTACCTTGATCTTGACAAACTCTCCCCCAAGCTGGTAGTAGGGATTACACTGCAAATTTGTTAGGAAATACACATCGGCGCGCAAATTGTAAATAAAATATAACTTTAGGCAGTTTTGGCTCGCCGAAGTTTGTTAACTTAATAAGTTGGTAGCAAATGTCTCCCGGTGGAGCGAAAACTGCGAAAAAAAGGGTAGGATAGTAAATGGCGCTAATTGTCCAAAAATACGGCGGTACATCGGTAGGTTCAACGGCAAGAATAAAAGCTGTTGCTCAACGAATCAAGAAAACGTTGGCTGGTGAAAACCAGGTGGTGGTTGTAGTTTCCGCAATGGGTAAAACTACTGATGGTTTGGTAAAATTAGCTCAAGAAATTTCCTCTAATCCCAGTCGTCGGGAGATGGATATGCTACTCTCGACTGGAGAACAAGTTTCGATCGCGCTTTTGAGTATGGCTTTGCAAGAATCGGGACAAGCGGCGATTTCCCTGACAGGCGCTCAAGTTGGTATTGTAACTGAAGCTCATCACAGTCGTGCTCGTATTCTCAATATTAAGACAGAACGCATCGAACGCCATCTCAGTCAAGGTAAGGTGGTGGTTGTGGCTGGTTTCCAAGGAATTACTAATTTTGACGATTTCGAGATTACCACATTAGGACGCGGTGGTTCGGATACTTCGGCGGTAGCATTAGCCGCAGCTTTAAAAGCAGCACGTTGCGAAATTTACACTGATGTACCGGGTATTCTCACCACTGACCCTCGCATTGTACCAGAAGCGCGGCTGATGTCGGAAGTGACTTGTGATGAGATGCTGGAGTTAGCTTCTTTGGGTGCAAAAGTCTTGCATCCGCGTGCGGTGGAAATTGCGCGGAATTACGGTGTCCCGTTGCTGGTATTATCGAGTTGGAGCGAGGAACCGGGAACGCTGGTAATTTCACCTCTACCGCAACCACGGGCGATCGCGGGTTTGGAAATCGTCCGCGCGGTAGATGCGGTAGAATTCGATACCGACCAAGCAAAAGTAGCTTTGTTGCGCGTACCCGATCGCCCCGGGATCGCTGCCCGTTTGTTTGGCGAAATTGCGTTACAAAATGTTGATGTAGACTTGATTATTCAGTCAATTCATGAAGGTAATAGTAACGATATCGCCTTTACTGTGATTGAGAAAGTATTAAATAAAGCTGAAGCTGTGGCTGAAGCGATCGCGCCTGTGTTACGCTCTCATCCAGCGAAGACAGAAGAAGCGGAAGTGGCGATCGAAAGGAAAATTGCCAAAATCGCGATCGCGGGTGCGGGAATGATCGGTCGTCCCGGAATTGCTGCTAAAATGTTCGCAACCCTGGCAGAAGCAGGTGTAAACATCGAGATGATTTCCACCTCAGAAGTGAAAGTTAGTTGCGTCATCGATGCAGCAGATGGTAAAAAGGCGATCGCTGCCCTTTGTCAAGCTTTTGAAATCGATAGTTCCCCTGTCAAACAACCCTCAGCTTTACCTAATTCTCAACCTTTACCACCAGTGAGAGGAGTCGCCCTCGATCTTAACCAAGCCCGTTTAGCAATTCGCCACGTCCGGGATCTTCCTGGCATGGCAGCAAAAATCTTTTCTGTCTTAGCTGAAAATAATATCAGCGTAGACATGATTATTCAATCCCAACGCTGTCGAATTATTAACAACATTGCCAGTCGAGATATCGCCTTTACCGTCGCCCAAGCAGATGCTAAAATTGCCCAAACAGTCTTACAACAATTAGCAAAAGAAATTCACTGCGGCGAAGTACTTTTAGATACAGAAATTGCTAAAGTTAGTGTAGTTGGCGCCGGAATGATGGGGCAACCTGGAGTTGCTGCAAAAATGTTTGCTGCTTTGTCTGCAAAAGCAATTAATATTCAGATGATTACTACTTCGGAAATTAAGATTAGTTGTGTCGTCGCTGAAAGTGAGGGCGTTACTGCCTTACAAGTTATTCACGAAGCTTTTGAGTTAGCTGGAAAAGAAAAGATCGAAGTTCCTGCGTAGAACGCCAATCTGAGGACAAAACATCGATAAAATATAGCTAATACTACTACGAAAGGACGAAATCTAGATGCCTGACGATCTCATTCCCTTTTTAATTGGAGTTGGTTTCCTCGTAGTTTACTTGATTTTCTCAGCATTAACAGAAATGGGAACCAAACTACCTGGGAAAAAATGACCAACAACGAACCACCGTTAATTAACGAGAAACAGCAACAAAGATTAGCGCGAGTGCGATCGCTAAGTTATCTTTTAGATAATGCTATTGCTATTCCTGGAACACCTTATCGCATTGGTTTAGATCCTTTGTTGGGGCTATTTCCGGCTGCGGGAGATTATCTCGGTTCGGCAATTTCTGCTTATATTGTCCTCGAATCAGCCCGTTTAGGTGTACCCAGAAATATTTTACTTCAAATGGCAGGAAATATCATTTTTGAGACTTTAGTTGGTACTGTACCCATGCTAGGTGACTTGTTTGATGCTGCTTGGAAAGCTAACGCTAAAAATATCGCTTTATTAGAAGAATATCTCGGTTCCCCGCAAACTCAACAGAGAAGAAAAACAGATTGGTTGTTTCTCGGTTTACTTTTCGCTGTCTTATTATTGGTAGTAATTGGAACTACAGTATTAAGCTTATATCTTTTAAGTTTATTATTCTCGTTTCTCGGTTCTGCCTAGAAATGCCAAAAATAGAGTCTGTCTCAATATCTAAATTACCACAAAAACAACTTCTATCTCTCGTTTCCTGGCTCCGCCGGGAAATGCCAAAAAGAGGCTCTGCCTCGATATCTAAATTACCACAAAAACTCGTTTCCTGGCTCCGTCGGGAAATGCCTAAAAAGAGGTTCTGCCTCAATAATTAAAGTACCATAAAAATAACTAAATTACAATTAAAATTAACTTATGCAAGATTGGTGGCAAATAACCTTCCCAAAAGGACGACAAACTTTAGAAATAACTGACGCTAATGGAGACTTAATTAAAATTGCTTACGGCGAAAAAGGTACAGGAAAACCAATCATTTTAGTACATGGAATTGGTAGCTGGAGTTACGGTTGGCGTTATCTCGTCGAACCTTTAGCTAAAAACTTCCGCGTAATTTGTTTTGATGCGAAAGGATACGGCTTTTCTCATAAGTCAAATAAATTAGAAAAACCAGGACATCAAGTAACAGAATTACAGCAAATAATCGCCAAATTATGTAGCGAACCTGCGGTAGTTATTGGTCAATCTTTAGGTGGATTAATAGCTTTAGCATCCGCAGGAGAAAATCCCGATTTGTTTGCTCGTTTAGTAGTAATTAATCCGGCAATTTTTCCCGATGATTTACCCAGCGTCGCGATGCGAATTTTAGCAAATATTCCCTTAGAATTAATTCAAACTTTAGATCGCTGGCGGTTAATTCAACCTGTTGCACCTTTAGCTAGAGAAATAATCAAATTTGCGCGTCGGGAAGTAGTAGCAAATCCGGAGAAAATTACTGACGAAGAAATATATTGGATTAGCTATCCTTATCTTGAATTTGAAGGCGCGATCGCGAAATATGTAGAGGAGTTACAAATCAGTTTGCGCGAAATTAGTTATTTACAGCGCAAACAACCAAATCTACTAACTAAAGTACAAGATAATTTGCCGAATCTAACTATTCCTAGTTTAATTATTTGGGGTGACGGCGATCGCTGGTTTCCTGTTTCTCATGGAGAAAAATTACACAGTTTGCTGCCAAATTCTCGCTTAGAAATAATTCCTAATTGCGGACATGATGCTGCTGGAAGTTGTCCAGAATTAATTTACCAAGCAATTGTTTCTTTTCTCGCAGAAACAGACTTTGAAGATAATTTAAAAAGAAGGTGATTTGCTTTAAAAAAATGCTACGATCAAAAAAATCAAGGAGAATATTGAGTTGAAAGAAAAATCATGTATCAAATCGATCTAGCTCAAGCAGAACAACAGTTATCCGAATTAATAGAAGCAGCAACTAAGGGTGAAGAAGTTGTAATTACGAAAAATAATCAGCCTATTGCTAAATTGGTTCCAATAACAAAAACAAAGAAAAGCTATCCAGCTAAAGCAGGTAGTGCAAAAGGATTGGTATGGATAGCTGATAATTTTGATGAACCTATCGAAAAATTAAAGGTGTGAAAGCAGTCATAAGATAATTTTAATTTTGAGAAAAATCATGTATCAAATCGATCTAGCTCAAGCAGAACAGCAGTTATTAAAATTAGTAGAAGCAGCAACTAACGGCGAAGAAGTTGTAATTACGAAGAATAATCAACCTATTGCTAAATTGGTTCCAATTTATGCTAAAAATAATCGAAAAGCAGGTAGTGCAAAAGGATTGGTATGGATAGCTGATGATTTTGATGAACCGCTAGAGGAAAACTGGTAACTGGTTAATGCGGGTACGTGCTCACTGATAACTGAAATAGCGCCACAATAGAGAAAGTTGTCCAATGTAGAATTAAGATTTATGGTACAAGCTCCTGTCCGGATTGCTAGCACAGAATTAGCGCAACTAGCGATCGCTTTAATCCGCAAATCGGGTTGTGAATACGGAGATATCCGCATTTGTTCCTATCGTAATCAAAGTTTGATGACACGCGATCGCTCCCTTTCCAACCTTTCTGATGATGTAAGTTCGGGTTTTGGGGTGCGGGTATTGCATAATGGTGCGTGGGGTTTCGCAGCTTCTCACCGTCAAACTCCCGCAGAAATTACGCGTATTGTTGCACTAGCGGTGGAGACAGCAAAAGGTAGTCGTCTGTCGCAGCAAACACCGGTGCGTTTAGTACCCCAAGAAGCATATCAAGATACCTACATTACACCAATTGAAATCGATCCCTTTGAAATTCCGATCGCGGAAAAAGCCGAATTACTCTTAACAATTAGCGATCGCCTTTTGAGCTACAATGCTCGTGGTGTGAAAAAAGCCTTTTCCTTTCTCCACTTCAACCGAGAAGAGAAAACTTTCGCATCTACCGAAGGATCGCTGATTCAGCAAACGATTTATCGCAGCTATCCTGGTTATTGGTGTACCGCGATCGCGAATGGTGACGCACAGAATCGCACCTATGAACTTCCACCTTTAAATAAAGGTTACGAACATATTGACAAAAACGATCTTTTAGGCAACGTGGAGCGAGTTGCCGAAGAAGCGATCGAGAAAATTCACGCTCCCGAAAGCCCTTCCGGTATTCATACTAGCTTAATTCTCAAACCTAGCAACCTCTTTTTAACTATCCATGAATCTGTGGGACATCCCACCGAATTAGATCGCGTCTACGGTTACGAAGCCAACTTTGCGGGGACATCTTTCGCCACCACCGACAAATTAGGTAAACTACAATACGGCGCACCCTGGATTAATTTTATCGGCGATCGCACCCAACCCCACGGACGCAGTACAATGGGTTACGACGACGAAGGAGTGCGATCGCAACAGTGGTACGTTGTCCAGGATGGTATCTTAGTTGATTATCTCACTGACCGAGAAACCGCCTACAGACTAGGAAGAAATCGTAGTAACGGTTGTGCTTTTGCTGATAGTTGGTCTAACGTTCCTATGGTACGCATTCCTAATTTAGGATTAGAACCAGGTAAACCAGGAGACAGCCATACTGCTACTTTAGCAGAGATGATTGCTGATACTGAAGATGGCATTTTAATCGATGGTATCGGTAGTTTTTCCATCGATCAACAACGGCGTAATTTTCAATTTGGTGGCGATGCTTTCTGGCAAGTAAAACAAGGTAAAATTGTGGGAATGCTGAAAAATGTTACCTATCATTCCATGACTACCGACTTTTGGAATAGCGTCGATGCGATTGGTAACGCTTCCGAATTAGAGCAATGTGGAACAAATCTTTGTGGTAAAGGTGAACCGCTTCAAATCGCACAAATGACTCACGCTTGCGTCCCAGTTCGAGTGCAAAATATTCAAATTGGTAGAGGATCGTGAGCTAATTTTCTGGGGTGGGTTAGCTAGTAATCAAACTCAGAAAAATTAGGCTTGGTTAACAAAACTCAGCAACCCACTTTTTCTAAGAAAATAATTTTTCAAGTCATGACAGACACAGTAACAACAAAACGTAAACTCTTAATTTTCCTCGCACTAAAACGAGTTAAACCTGGTAGCGGTAGCAGTATAAATTTTTTAAACCAACGAACCTGGAAACACCCCGTGACTAATCTCAATAATATTCTCCAGCAAACTCCTTTTGTCGTCGTTGGAGGAATTGCAACCAGACTTTATATGCCAGAAAGAATGACCGACGATTTAGATATTCTCATCTTAGCATCAGATGCAACTACAGCCAAACAAGAGTTAGAGCAAGTTGGTAGCAGACAAACAGGTACACTAAGCATTGGTGGTAGCATTTGGGAACTACCAGATGGTACATCTTTAGATGTTATTGAATCTAACGAAGCTTGGGTAAAAAAAGCTCTTCAAAATAGTAATTTAGGTGGAGATAAATTACCGATTATAGCACTACCTTATTTAGTTTTAATGAAGTTACAAGCTAGCCGAGTTCAAGACATCGCCGATGTTAGTAGAATGTTGGGTGGTGCTAGTGAAGAAACTTTAGCACAAGTTAGGGAAGTAATCAATACTTATCTACCAGAAGCGGGAGAAGATTTAGAGAGTTTAATTATTTTGGGAAAATTAGAAAGAGGAGATTTTTAGGATGAAACCAAACTTTAATACAATTAGCAAATAAAAATCAAAAAATTATGTATTAACTCATCGTGACGATACGGAAACTTGTTATAAATCAGTCGATCTTTATCAAGCTGATTCTCAAGAACAATTATGGCATCCTGCACCCAGAACTCCAGCCGAATTTGCGAAAATGACAGCCTTAATTCAAGAGCAAATAAATAAGCTGGAATCATATTTTTTTTAGCTACTAATTATTGGCGATCGCCAAATTAATCAACTCCGCAAATAATTCTTTTTTGTCAATAAAAGCCAATTTCAGCAATTAATTCCTCAACTGGTTTATACTGTAATTACTACTTCCCAACTTATACTTAGTTAGAGAAATAGCAACATTTACCGAGCGAGCTTCCGTAATATTACTGACTTACGAAAAATTGACAAATTATTTTTTGTTAAGCGAAAAATTACTTACGCGATCGCCACAATCTCAGAGTTTGGATGACGCAGCCCAACATTCATTCAGTAGCAAAAAAAGATTTAGCGAAAACCGAAAAATATGAAGATTTGATAAAGATTGACCAAGAAAATCCATCTTGGTTAAAAATAGTAGTAACAATAATTAAAGAATTATTTGCTGGGAAAATATCCGAGTATCTCAATCTATCTCCCTTGTTACTAAGTTGGAACTTGAAGATTAGACTGGTAAAGCAGTGCGATCGCTGCTCAGATGTAGAAAAACAGATATTTGAGTTACTTGCAAACTACCCAACATCAGTGTCAATGGCTCGATTGTTAGCGACAAACCACATCCCAGCTTCAGACATGAGTGATGGGATACAGTCTTTGCTAAGACGAGCTTTGATAGAATTCAACTCACAAAACAACGAAATAGTTTTCCAACCTTTCCCAATTGTGAAAGAATTCATCCTTCAAAAAACTTGAAGACTATTCTAATCTAATTTTTAGAAGCATATTTCAACTTTGCTAAAAATCCAGGAGAAAATCCGGAATTTAGGGGGACTATTTGGTAGCTCAGAGTAAAAAATATTAAAAAGCAATGCAACTACTTGCCAAAAAATACACTAAAAAAACACGACGCGGAATTTTGACTCTCGTCAAAAATTTCCTATTTACTTATCGCTTCCCGAGTTGGTTTATAATCGGCTTTTTCCTCGTGACAGTTGGTTTAAACCAAGGCTTTGTCGTTAGTCAGACTCAATCCCAAGAGTCATTTTTTGCCCTTAACGACGACTTGATCGCTCAAGTTAAAGATAACAGTAGCTTCGCGTTAGATCTCTACAACCGAGTGCGAACCCAAGAAGGAAACTTGTTTTTCTCCCCCTACAGTATCTCTACAGCAGTAGCTATGACTTATGCAGGTGCGAGAAACGAAACTGCTACCGAAATTGCTAATGTGATGCACTTTAGTCTCAAGCAAGAACGCTTGCATCCTACTTTCGGGATGATGTTAGCTAATTTCCAAACAGAACTCGGTTCCCAGCTTAATATCGCTAATGGACTTTGGGGACAAGAAGGATATGGCTTTTTGGCTCAGTGTATAGAATTGATTAAAAATAACTATAAAGCGCCGATCGCTGAAGTGGATTTTACCAGTAAATCTGAGGATGTGCGGCAACAAATTAACGCTTGGATCGCTCAAGAAACCCAAAATCAAATTACTGACTTTATTTCTGAAGGTGCGTTAAATTCCGAAACCCGCTTAGTGCTTACCAATGCGGTTTCGTTTCAAGGTAGTTGGGAATTTCCCTTCGATGAGAATCTTACTAAAGAAGAGCCTTTTACCATCGCTTCCGGAGAACAGGTATCTGTACCGATGATGCACCATCCGGAGTTATCTTTTGTCTCTTACGCAGATTTACCCGAACTAAAAATCTTAGAATTACCTTATGTTGGCTCTCGCTTATCAGCGATCGTTTTGTTACCCAAACAAGCAAATGGGTTAGCTCAACTAGAAGCGCAATTAACTCCAGAAAACCTGAATCAGTGGTTATCTGCTCTGGCTGAGTTTCCACCTGACGCAAAAATAGCAGTTTGGTTGCCGAAATTAAACATTAGCTCCGAATTAAACCTGAAAAGAATCTTGAGTGCGATGGGAATGGAGCAAGCATTTAACGAACAAGCAGACTTTTCCGGTTTTAATGGTAAGCAAGACCTTTATCTATCTCATGCAGTTCACAAAGCCTATGTCAATATTGACGAAATGGGTACCCAAGCAGGTGTAGCAACTGGAGCGATCGGAGCAACCCGAGGTGGATTACAAGGTAGTTTTCGTGGCGATCGCCCGTTTATTTTCTTAATTCGAGATAATGTCTCTAAGACTATTTTATTCCTCGGTCGCGTCGTTAACCCCTTGGAATAGAGACGCAGTAAGCTACGTCTCGATAACTACTAATTTTCCACAACGACAGTCGTTCCCATTTTCACTTGCTGAAATAAAGCCACGACATCTTCATTAAACATCCGCACGCAACCATTAGAAGCAGCGTTACCAATTGAATTTACTGTCGGAGTACCGTGAAAGCCAATATAATCTGTTCCATCTGTCCAGAAGCCAATCCACCTCAATCCTAAAGCACTATCGGGTCCTGGTGCAGTAACTTCTCCCGTCCAAGGATTTTGCCAAATTGGATCGCTAATCATTTGGAAAACTTCATACTCTCCTGTAGGAGTGGGAGTGGTATTTTTACCAATGGCTACCGGATAGGTTACTAGCAAATCTTCCCCAACGAATACATATAGCCGACGTTCGCTTAATTTTAGGAGTAATCTGGTTGGTTCGGAAGTTAGATTTAGACTTGTCTGGGAATCAGGTAAAGATTGTCTAGTGTTTTCTCCTGGTGGTAACTGGGGAGAGGATGTACCAATTTCGGTAGCAACATTTACCTCAGTTTCTTCCCTTTGTGCAACTAATTCCGACGCATGAGCTTGTTTTACAGGTGCAAGCAGAAAAATTCCTGCACTGAGTAATAATATCAAGCTTCGAGATAGTTTTCTCTCTCTTAACCTCGCACTCATCCTTGACTCCTCACCTAGCAGAAAACAGATTTAGCTTAAAACAAACATATTTTAACTCGTTCGTTGGCGATCGCTATTCTTCTTCTCAATTTTAGAGTCGAGCTCGCCGCCATTTGTTCCTAACCTGGCTGGGAAAAATGAAGCTTGACGCGATCGCACTTAAAATCTAACTCGCTTCCCCCAAATGTCTGTCGCACAGATTTCTGTATTTTCGATAAACTGTCAATTACCAGTGTGAAGCCTCTAATCAATGAACAATCAACCACGTTTAGCAGTTGCACCCAACCTTCTCAACGAAGCAGAAGCTTTATCTATTGTCGAATCGGTAATTAAAGAATCTCTTGCTGAAGGAGTCTTTGTTAATCTTACTGCTAGCGAGTCTGCACTCAGTCGCTTTTCGGAAAATCAAATTAGTCAAAATATTAATCGCGATCGCTGTCAAGTTACGATTACTAGCTATTTTGGCAAACAAAGTGCTTCGGTGGCTACCACGGAATTAGCTCCTGATGCTCTGAAAGCAGCAATCCGTCGCTCTGAGGAATTAGCTCGTTTTGCACCGGAAGATCCTGAATGGGTACCGCTACTCGCACCGCAATCTTATCCAGATCGTACTCCCGGTTTTGATGCTGTAACTGCTAATATTTCGCCTCTGCAACGAGGTGAAAAAATACACCAAATTTGTAAAATAAGTCAAAAGGCAGGGGTTAACGGCTCTGGTACGCTAAGTACAACGGCTTCTTTACAAGCGATTGGTAGCTCTCTCGGTTTAAGAGCCTGCGAGATGGTGACGGAAGCTGATTTTAGTTATACTGCGCGCAAAGATAATGGTTCAAGTTGGAGTCGGAATACGGCGATCGCTGTTGAAGATTTACCCATTACTGCTACTACAGAAAAAGTCATCGAAACTGCAATGCTCTCGCGCAATCCTCGTGAAGTTAAACCGGGTATTTACTCTGTCATCTTCGATCCTGCCGCTTTTGCTAGTTTACTACCTTGGCTAATCTGGAATCTAGATGCTCGCTCTGCTGACGAAGGACGAAGTTTCATGTCTACAGAAAATGGTAACTTAGTTGGCGAACAAATCTTTAGTCCTTTGATTCAAGTACAGCGCGATCCTGCTCATCCTCTTTTACAATCTAGCACCTTTTTCAACGACGGTATTCCTAACAACTATCTCGAAATCATCAAAGACGGAATTCCCCAAACTTTATCCTACAATCGCTACTGGGCGCAAGAAAAAGCTAAACAACCTACAGGTGCTTTTTCTCCCATCGTCATGAATGGCTCCAACGCTAGTATAAACGATTTAATCGCCCAAACCGAACGAGGAATCTTAGTTAATCGAGCTTGGTATGTCCGCTACGTCAATCCCAAAACTTTAGAAGTAACCGGAATGACTAGAGATGGTACATTCTTGATTGAAGATGGTCAGATTGCTTACCCAATCAAAAATCTCCGTTTCAATCAAATTTTACCAGAAATGTTACGCGATATCGACGCACTTAGTACAGTTAAACGTATTAGTAGCGGTGTAGTCCCTGGAGTAAGAGTAAAAGCCTTTAATTTTAGTAGTGTTACCGATAGCGTTTGAACCCACATTCCGCACAACATCTTACATTTTGTCGTGCGGAATGTGGGATAGATAACTTGCGCAATGAGGAAAGAAAGCATGAACAAATCAAATGAACCTAAAGCAACTCCTTTTTCTCAGACGTTCTTCCATGGAACAAAGGCAGATCTAAAGATTGGGGACTTAATCGAAGTTGGTTTTAATTCAAATTTTGGACAAAGAAAAAAATCTAAATATATTTTCTTGACAGCAACCTTGGATGCCGCTATTTGGGGTGCTGAACTTTCCTTTGGCGAAGGGAGTGAAAGAATTTATTTAGTAGAACCAACAGGACCCATTGAAGACGATCCTGATTTGACTGACAGAAAATTCCAAGGTAATCCAACAAAATCTTACCGTTCATTACATCCATTTAAGGTTGTCGGTGAGGTTACAGTTTGGCAAGGACATTCATCAGAGCAAGTCAAAACAATGAAAGACGGATTAGCTAAACTTAAAGAACAAGGAATTGATTCATTAAATGACTAACAAAGCGTTGCAGCACCGCTCCAGCGCTTCGTGCTTACGCTCGACAGTTTGTAAACCGCCTTTTTATGGTTTTGCTTCGCAAAAGTTTTCCACAAAATTTCGTCTTACGAACTGCGGCTGAACTAAACGTTAACCATTTTTGTAGTGCGGGCAGGATGCCCGCTAGCTTGCTAGTTAACCGAATTCTAGATAAATAGTTAACTAGATTCTAGATAACTAATTATCAAGATTTTATATTAGTTATAACTCCGAATTTAACTCATCTAATTTCGCCCGCACCTTTTGAATATCTTGCCACATTAACCACTTGGGCTTACCTTTTTCTTTAGAAGGATTACGCAGCAAATAAGCAGGATGGAAAATTGCCATACAAAGTCTTCCTTCCCATTCTATCCATTCACCCCGCACTTTAGAAATACCTTTTTTTTCACCAGTCAAACCTTTGAGAGATGTTGCACCAGTAAAAAGAATAATCTTCGGATTTACTAAGCGAATTTGTTCCAAAAGATAAGGTTTACAAGCAGAAATTTCTTTTGCTGTCGGAGTTCGATTTCCCGGAGGACGACAATTATGAACTACACCAGCAGGAGTAACGAAATTAGCCGTTTCTTCCACATCAAGACAATAAACAAAAGGAGATTCTAAATCATTAGAAATCTCTCTTTTTATTGCTGGTTGCCATTCAGTTACAAAACTTTCTTCGTGATATTTGAAATTGTTAGGTTTTCTCTTTGAAATTACACAAAAATCAGCAAAAGCAGTTGCCATTAAAGCTTCTAAACCAGATTTAGGCATTCCCGTAGCAACTAAATCATTTGCTTGTAATTCAGCAACCGAAATCCAACCCCTGTGCGTCAAAATAGGATGGTCAGCAGTAGCAGTATAACCAATTTCTTGACCGGGAAAAGTAACTTGATATAGCTTTCTTCCAGCCAAAGGAGATTGATACCAATTAGTAATTTTTTGCCAGACTAATTCGCCCCCATTATTGACACTTAAAACTTTTCCCAACCAGCGATTTTTCACAATCCAATCCAGACGCAAATAACCTTCCGTTGTGAAAATTAAAGTGTCGCCAGTCAAACATTTAACAATATTAGCAACATAAACATCTTCTTCAGGATCGAGTTTAACCGAAGCTAAAATTTTATCTAAAAGTTGTCCAGATTTACCCACAAAAGGTAAACCAGTTTCGTCTTCATTTTGACCGGGAGCTTCGCCAATAATCATAATATCAGCTTCGCGATCGCCGCGTTCAACAACAGCATGAGTGCGAGTTTCTCCCAGTTCGCAACGATAACATTCATTACAATGTTTTGCCAATAAGTCAATTGTTTGGTAAGTACCTGGTGGAATAGGAACTTTGACATCAGTAGGAATCAAATCTGGTTGAAAATTAGCAGATTTTCCTAAGTTGTCAAAAAGATTTAGTTGTTTTTCGTCGTTAGTCATTACTCAAATTGAAATTTACAAGCAGCGAGCAGAATTTTCCTATTAATGGAAAATTCAACTGTAGTTGAAGTCCTTTATCGAGACTTAACAATTTTAGATGAATTTGAGAAGGAAAAGAGTTGCGAAGGCGATCGCCTCTTACCTATTTTCTGAGACTATCTGCTCTGTTTTACCATTTCCTACCTCTTACTGATTAAAAAATTCTCAAAATGTGTCAATCTATTAGTAATTTGCAATTATCATAAAAACAAGGTACTGTCAAGAGGAAAAAAACTTATGTCTACAATCACCATATTTAGAAATCGACTTAATGCTGGCAAACAGCTAGGCGAGGTTATTTTACAGGAAATTAACAAACTCAGCTTAGAAAGTGTTGAAGCACAACCAATTGTTTACGCCCTTCCTAGGGGAGGAATTCCTGTAGCAATTCCCGTAGCGCAGCAGTTGGGTTGTCCGCTAGATATAATTGTGGCAAAAAAGATTACTCTACCACGTAATCCAGAATTGGCAATTGGGGCGGTTTCTAGCGAGGGAAACGTATTATGGTCTCATTCGGGATTATATCGCCAAAAAAGTAGCAAGGAACTGGAAATAGCCCAACAGCAAGCGGAAAAGAAAGCCCAATCTCAACTCAAGTTATTTTCCAAGTATCTTCCCCAAGTAGATGCCAAAGGAGCGATCGCGATTATCGTTGATGATGGTATAGCCACTGGAATGACTGTAGCAGTTGCAGCCCAAGCCGTAAAAGCCAAGGAACCCGCACAAGTTTGGATTTGTACTCCAGTCGCACCCAAAGAGTTAATTCCCCGCATCGAGAAATGGGGAAATCGGGCGATCGTGTTGGAAACTCCCGATCCCTTCTTTAGCGTCAGTCGCTTTTACGTTGACTTTCCTCAAACCAGTACCGAAGAGGCAGTTGCCTATTTATACCAACACAATCAGCAACTAGGTTATTTGTCTGAGAATAACTAGCCAACAGATATTGCTGTAGATTATCCTAAATCCGATCCTTTAACATCAATCGTTGTTTATGAGACTTTGGCAATTTTGGTGGCACACGATAGCGATCTCTAGTCAACAAAACCCTCCTCGCTTTGTGGAATTGGTAATGTTGATGCTAGCAATGGCTTTGGTGGTAATTTGGTTAATATTTTCCAGAAATATCAACCATTGGCCTTTCTTGGTCTTAGGTTTAAGCTATGTTATTGGTGCATCTAGTTCGATGCTGGTTCGCGAAGCTTTCTTACCTTCGTCTCAACCGCGCATTACTCAATTAATGGCAATACTATTGTTGATTATTAGCCTCTATGGTTTAGCCGATTTAGCTTACTCGCTTTGACAGCGATCGCCAAGTGGTGGAAATTTACCTAGTCTAGTTTGGCTTTCAACACGTCTTTTCCCTTCTCTGCCAAGAGGGTTAATCTGAAGTTAAAGACTCATTTGGAGGAAAATCCTCTTTACTTACTTTGTTTGGATTTAAAGGTAAGCTAACTGTAACGGTCGTACCAACACCAACTTGGCTTTCTAAAGCGATCTTTCCTTCGTGCAAATCCACACAGTTTTTGGCGATCGCTAGTCCCAATCCGCTACCTTGAATATTACCCACGTTCCGGGCGCGATGGAATGATTCAAACAAGCGATCGAGGTCTTCTTGAGGAATGCCTATACCTCGATCTTGAACTCGCAAAACTACCCAACGATCGTTGCAAGCTAGCTCAAAATTAATCGTACTACCTTCCGGGGAATACTTAACTGCATTGGAGAACAAGTTACTAAGAATATAACGTAACAACTTTTCATCAATTAAAGCTGGTTCGCACTTCTGGTCAAAGGAAAAATTTAACAAGTGTCTCGAACCAATTCCCAAGCGCAGTTCTTCGATCGCTTGGTAGCAAAAAGAAACTAAATCTAGCGGTTGAGGCGTGAATTTTAGTTTGCCTGCTTCGGCTTTACCAAGCAAGAGTACGTCGTCTAAAACTCGCGTCATTTGACTGACTGTCATTTTAATACGCTGAATGTGTTTGAGCTTTTTTGCTTCATTCCATTCCTGGCTATAATTTTCTAGTAATTCCGCAGAAGAAAGAATCGTTGTTAGGGGAGTGCGAAACTCGTGAGAAGTAATGGAAATGATTTTTGACTTGAGTTCGCCTAATTCTTTTTCTTTGACTAAGGCTTTGTGCAAGGCGACTTCGGCTTGCTTGCGTTTGGTAATATTTTCTACCATCCCTACAGCAAATTGAGGTTTGCCTTTGCTATCTCGGACTAAGGAAATGCTTAAGTTTCCCCAAACTAATTTGCGATCTTTGCGATAGTAGCGTTTTGATTTTTGATAGTGTTCTCTATTCCCGGTAACAAGTTGCTGATATTCTTCACTATCATTGCTAACGTCGTTAGGATGAGTGAATTCGGCGAAAGTCATGCTGCCGAGTTCGGCGCTGCTATAACCTAACATTTTTTGTAATGCTGGGTTACTGACTACAGGTCGTCCGTCCATATCAATTAAAGCAATTCCGATCGCTGCTCGCTCGAAAATTGCTCGAAATCTGGCTTCGCTTTCCCTAAGTGCTGCTTCTACTCGTTTCCTTTCGGCAATTTCCTTTTTTAACATTTCGTTGGCTTGCTGAAGTGCTGCTGTTCGTTCTTCTACTCGCTGTTCTAATTCCTGATTTGCTTTTTGTAAGGCTTCTTCGGCAAGTTTACGCTGAGTAATATCGTTTTGTACCCCAATAAAGTGAGTGACTCGACCTTTACTGTCTCGTACTGGCGAAATTGTTAATTCGTTCCAAAATGGGGTTCCGTCTTTGCGATAGTTCTTGACGACAACAGCACAGTCTTTTTTCTGTTCCAAGCAAGTCCGAATTTCTTCGATTACTTCGGGATCGGAGTCTACTCCTTGGAGAAAACGACAGTTAAATCCTAAGACTTCTTCTTTGGAATAACCTGTTAGTTTCTCGAAGGCAGGATTACAGTAAATTAGGGGATAGTCCGGTTGTTGAGCATCAGCAATAACAATCCCGTTGCTAGTAGCACTTAAGGCGCGATCGTATAGTCGTAGCATTTGCTTGATTTCTCTTCGTTGGAGGTGTTTGTTCTCGGCAACTCTCCGGGAAGTAATTTCGGTAACTTGCTTGTTATCTACGGGATTCACGGCTAGTTTACTGAGATACATCTTTTTTTCGCCTCCAAAAAAAATTAATTTTTCTAGTTTTTTATCTTTTTGTAAAGTTTTTTGAAAATGTTTCTGTAACTACAGAAAAATTTTAGTTCTTTTACATTACAAATTCTTCTGTAACTTAGAGTATCAGTATCGGGACTCAGGAATTTGCTAAACTTAACAGAGTTAATATTTTGTGACCTTTCTAGATAAATCGACAAAGAATAAACCGCCGCTTGTTTTTGCAAACCTTGATTCTTCGTTGTTAAACTACTTAAAATTTAATCATTTCTTAACATTGACAAATATTAAATCTTTATTAAAAAAGTAATTATTACCAGAATTAGGAAAATTTAGTAGGTAAAAAAACCTAGCGATTTAATGAGATTGATGTAAAATTAAGCGGTTGCCTGCGGGATCGTAAGCATAAATTTCTCTACCGTGGGAAGCGGTGGTAATTTCTCTAGCAGGAGGAAATCCAAGGAAGTGAAAATAAGCGATCGCCGCTTCTAAGTTTTCCACCTCAAAACACAAACTCATCCCACTGGCTGTGGAGTCAGCAAATTCACTTTGATGGCTAACCTTGGGGCGAAAAATTCCCAAACGCAACCCTTTTAGCTGGAATTCTGCATATATTTGGGGAAAATAAGCTTGCGGATCTTGATTAAGCAATTGGCGATAAAATTCAACCATGATTTCTAAATCTACCGCCGCCAAAGTTACAAATACATCCTGATAGGGAAAATTCATCCTTTAAATTCTGTTGTCAGATAGACAACGATCTCAAGTAGATACTGTAAAAATAAAACAGTAGATTATAAGCTATTTTCGGAAAAATATTATGACTGCAACTCTCACCTCAACCAGTAAAATTGAATCCCTCTTAGGTGACGAAGCAGAAAGCTTACTTACCTACAAAGCCAAAATTCCTTCAGAAATGTTGCAGTTACCAGGTGCTGATTTGATCGAGCGAGTGTATGCGAAAAGCGATCGCTCTCCTCAAGTCTTACGTTCTCTGCAACAGTTATATTCTACCGGAAGATTGGCAAATACAGGCTATCTCTCGATTTTACCCGTAGACCAAGGAATCGAACACTCCGCCGCCGCTTCCTTTGCTCCCAACCCGATGTATTTTGACCCGGAAAACATCGTTAAATTAGCAATTGAAGGAGGTTGTAACGCCGTTGCGACGACATTAGGCGTACTAGGAATGGTATCGCGTCAATACGCCCATCGCATCCCTTTTATCGTCAAACTCAACCACAACGAACTACTAACTTACCCCAACCAATACGATCAAATCATGTTTGGTTCCGTCGAACAAGCCTGGAACCTCGGTGCTGTAGCTGTGGGTGCAACAATCTATTTTGGCTCAGAAGAATCCGCCCGTCAAATCCAAGAAGTTAGTAAAGCCTTCGCTCGCGCTCACGAGTTAGGCATGGCGACGATATTATGGTGTTATCTGCGAAATAATGTCTTCAAACAAGATCGAGATTATCATCTAGCCGCCGACCTAACCGGACAAGCCAATCACCTTGGAGTTACCATTCAAGCTGATATTATCAAACAAAAATTGCCCGAATGTAACAACGGGTACAACGCGATCGCCAAAGCTACTGGTAATAAATATGGTAGAACCGACGATCTTGTTTATTCCGAACTGAGCAGCGACCATCCCATCGACCTCACTCGCTATCAAGTTCTTAACTGTTACTGCGGTCGTAGCGGCTTAATCAACTCAGGTGGTTCCTCCGGGAAAAACGACTTCGCTCAAGCAGTTCGCACCGCCGTCATTAACAAACGCGCAGGTGGATGTGGCTTAATTTCCGGTCGGAAAACCTTTCAAAAACCGTTTGCAGAAGGTGTTAAATTGTTTCAGGCGATCCAAGACGTTTATTTATCCGAAGAAATAGCGATCGCCTAACCAACAAATTAGCCCGCCTAAGCGGGCTTTGATCGTGGTAAATTAATTAATTTTTACTCACTCAGAGTCAAAATTTCCACCCCATCATCAGTAACAGCGATCGTATGCTCAAACTGCGCCGAAAGCTTACGATCCTTTGTTAAAGCAGTCCAACCATCATCCAAAACCTCAGCTTCCCAAGTCCCCTCATTAATCATTGGTTCAATAGTAAACACCATCCCAGCACGCAGACGCTTACCTTTACCTCTCGTACCATAATGAGGAACCTGCGGTGCAGTGTGAAAAACATGGCTAATTCCATGTCCCACAAAATCCTGTACCACCGAAAAGCCATGAGCTTCAGCATACTCTTGAATAGCCGCACCAATATCGCCAATTTTTTTTCCTGGTGCAACCTCAGCAATACCTCTTCGCAAACACTCCTCTGTCACCTCAACTAATTTTTGCGCTTGAGGTGAAGGAGTACCCACAAAAAAAGTTCTCGACGTATCGCCGTGATAGCCATCTAAGATCGGAGTAACATCAATATTAATAATGTCGCCATCTTTAAGAATTTGGTCCGCGCGAGGGATACCGTGACAAATCACCTCATTCACGCTCGTACAAATCGACTTCGGGAAACCATGATAACCTAAAGGAGCGCTTTTAGCTCCATGTGCTTGCGTCCAACGTTCCGCCTCGTCATTAAGTTCCAAGGTACTTACTCCTGGTTTTATCATTGGCGCAAGGCGATCTAAAAGTTGCGCTGCTAAACGTCCAGCGCGACGCATTTTTTCAATTTCTCTACTCGATAAAAGAGTTATTCTTTCGCTTCCCATAATTATTTAAGTTATTAGTTGTCATTGGGGACTGGGTTCAGTGAACAGTTATCAGTGAACAGTTATCAGTGAACAGTGAACAGTGAACAGTTTATTTGCTCATTGCGTCTTGTCTCCAATATCTACTAGTAACTGATAACTGATAACTGAAAACCCCTCCTCCTTGTCTCCTAATCCCCAATCGCCAATCCCCAATCGCCAATCCCCAATCCAAGGGTCCCCAATCGCCAATCCCCTTAATGATGAATCTCTAAATATAGAACATAATGCCCTACGCGAACTTTTTCCGACCATAACTCGTATTCCAACCGCATACTCTCCGGTAAGGGACGACCCTCTAAACGCAAACTACGAGTATAGTTTCGCAAACGGAATGAACCATTTTCTTTCGTGTCCGTACCGTGTAACCAATAACGGCTAATCCCGTAAACACCTGGTTCCCAAAAGTGACGATAACCCAAGTTAGCATTTCCCTGCATGGTCATAATTACTCGATAAGGAGAAAGTTCCAGCCACAGCAACCCTAGTTTATCGGTTTTTGTTGGTTGCGCTACTGAAGGTGAAAATTGCGGGTCTTTCAACAACAGGTGAAACCGTTCTCGATCTTTCTGATAAAGGGTAGCAGCAGTCTCGATCGTAGAGCAAATAGGCAAGTCAGTCGAGAGCCAAGAGAGACATACAGGTCTGCGGTGATGAGTCAGCATAGGTGGAAAAATGATGCGTTATTTTTAAGATAGCCTGAAACGGGCGTTTTTAGCATCTTTCACGCTTTGGGATAGTCGGCTCAAAAAAAATTTTGCTAAATCCTTGCCAAAACTTATTTAGTTTGTCTATAATTAGAAACTGTTGTGGAAAACACAACCGAGCTTTCCTCAGTAGCTCAGCGGTAGAGCGGTCGGCTGTTAACCGATTGGTCGCAAGTTCGAATCTTGCCTGGGGAGTTTAATTAATTGGAATTGGGAGCGGCTACTTTGGTTTCTGGTTCAGAATGGCAAAGATTTTGGTCGCTTGACATAAGTACCGTTTTTTTAGCTAGGCGTTATCAG
The DNA here is from genome assembly GCF_020144665.1 of Oscillatoria salina IIICB1. Lineage (NCBI taxonomy): Bacteria > Bacillati > Cyanobacteriota > Cyanophyceae > Oscillatoriales > Oscillatoriaceae > Oscillatoria > Oscillatoria salina. The sequence continues at coordinate 44,968 of NZ_JAAHBQ010000023.1, forward strand.
GATATTCCTTAACCTGAAACTTGACAAAATCTCGGTTTTATGAATAAAGGAATCGCTGGATTTTTCTCCAGGTATCGATCGCAGGAAGTAAATTATGCAAAAAATTAGCCTGCATCAGCAGGCTAGTTTTGGGTAAATGTCTTTCTTAACGAGTAGCGATGGCGGCACTAATTTCTTGTAATTCGTTTCCGGGGTTAATTTCGCTACGGCTAAGGGAAGCGTTGGTTTGGGTTTTTGGTTTAGTGCTGTTATTCTCGACTTCGGCTTTAATGCGTTGTTTTTGGGTGTATTCGAGAGTTTTGCCTTTAGCGATCGCACCTGCGGGAGTGTCTGGGGGAATTTGTTTGAGGTAGTTAATTGCACCTTGAAAGTCTCTTTTGGCGGCGCGATCGAAGGCTTGTTGGAGAAGATAGTTGGCTCTAACTTCTTGTTTTTGTTGATATTCAGCCAGTTTTTGCTGTACTTTCGCTCCTACGGAGGTGTCTGGCGGAATTTGTTTGAGATAAGCTAAAGCTGTAGTAAAGTCTTTTTTCGCAGCGCGAGTAAAAGCTTTTTGCAGTAAGTTTTTTGCTTCTGTTTCTGCTTGGGCTAAAGCTTGCTCGACTAAAGGTGTGGCTCGATCTTGCCAAAAAGCGATTTCGGGAATTTTTCTGCCTGCGGCGATCGCGTCTAGCCAGCGTTGCTCTTTAAAGGCTGTTTCGGTGGCTTTAAATTGAGCCTCGGCGAGTTTCCATTCTTGTTGCCATTTTTTCACCGCCGTTTGCGATTCTTCGTAGGCGCTACTTTCTGGCGATATGGATTCTGCCAGACGAATCGCTTCCTCAATATTACCGCGATCGAAGGCTTGTTCTGCTTCCCATAAACTTTCTGCTCCAGGATCGGCAGCTACAGCATTCAATAGTGAATTAACTCCGAAACCTATTGCTAGGGCGTTAGTCGCGGCAATACCTACGCCGATACCTGTGAGTAAAGGCGGTAATTTGGATAAGTTGGAGAAACTCGACTCTAACAGTCCGATCGTATTTTCGGCTAAGTCTCCTAAATTTGTTGGAGTTGCCGCAGCGACTTTGGGCTTTTTCTTCGCTGGAGCAGTTTTTTTGACTTCTTGAGCTAATTCTTCTTGCAGAGGCTTAAAGATGGCTTCTGCATCCACAACTACATTTCTCGCTTTCGATTTAGTTTCTCCAACTACACCTAATTCTGGCATTCCTACCACTGAAGTTGCTGCTACTTCCACTGTGGCTAAAGCTTCGATCGCTTCTTGAGCCGATTGATAGCGTTGGTGGCGATCGTAACTTACCATTTTCGTTAAAATCTGGGCAAATTCTTCACTAAGCTGAAAAGTTGCCCCAGCTTTTTGATAAATATGTTCCCAACTAATTTCGCCTGTCTCCAAATTTAGCTCTAGTTTCGCTGGATCTAGTCCAGTTAAAGCTTGTATTGCGATTATTCCTAAAGCATAAATGTCGCTATTGGGATAAGGTTTACCTACTAATTGCTCTGGTGCAATGTAACCTAAATGACTGACTGCCACCATTGATTGTAACTGTTGTTTATCAATGATTTCTGCTTCGTTCGTTTCCTCGCGAATTGATTGTGCTGCACCAAAATCGATCAACACGTATTTGCCATCTGAGCTTCGTTTAATAATGTTATTCGGCTTGAGATCGCAGTGAATTATTCCTTGAGTGTGAATGAATTCTAATACTGAAAGTACATCCTCTAACATTTCTAACACCTGCCCCGCATTCCAACTTCGATCGGAGTGCTGAGAGAGGGGAAAGCAAATGTCGAGTGAGTCTCCTTCAATATATTCTTGTACCAAGAAAAACTCTTGATTGCCTTCAAAACAAGCTAAATGTCGAGGAATTTGCTGGTGGCTTCCTAGTTTTTTCAGGTTTTCTGCTTCGTTAACAAATATACGTTTACTGGTTTTTAGTAAACTTGGGTAATAACTACTAGGTCGATAATGTTTAACAATGCACTTGGGTCGCTCGGGATGATTAATTTCTTCCGCAATATAAATCTGTCCAAATGCTCCACCACTTAGCACTTGAATGATTTGGTAACGCCCGTGCAGGGACTTTCCTAAAAGTTGATAATTGAATTTATGCTTCAACAAGGTTCTTCCTACCCTACCGTGCTGAGTCTTTGATTCTATTTTCTGGCGGGTAGGTTTGGTTTCCGGAACGATTATGCACTTTGAGTATGATATTGTGCGTAATATAGTTCGCGAGATTCTTGTCGAACTGTACCATTCATGACTTCTAACTGTAATTTCATAAAGGCATTTAAGTCTTCTAACTCGTATTTGCTGGTTAGTAACTCAATCAGTTGCTTTTCGGCTTCGATGCTTAAACAACCTTTAGTTATTGCTTGGTTAACAATTTCACGAATTAATGGCATTGTTTGCACTCCCGATCGCTAGAGTTTAATTTTTTTATTTTCCGATAACTTCATCCAGTGAAAATTTATTGATTTGCTACCAGTTTGGTAAGACAACTAAAAAGTTAGTTAGAAAGTTAATCCCTCTGGTAACTTGAGTGGCTATTTTGTCAATTAGTTGGCTGACAAGTTACTATCTGGGATAAACTAAAATTTCTTCCTAATTGTTTGGGTGACCCCGCAATATTTCACTTTTGTTTCCCATCAAAAAAAGCCAATCGAGACTTGATTGGAAGTATTTCTTTACTAAAGAAAAATCGAGTTGTCTATATCATGCGCTCATTTTTTTATTTTACTCGGAAAATATACTTATTGGCATTACTAACAAGGTAGCATCTGCTACACCGACGATCGCGATCGCGCGATCGCTGACTACTTTGGTCTCGCCAAAGTTTCGATAAAAGCAAGCTTGCCAAGAAATACCTAAAAACTTGACTTTTCCTGGTTTATGTGCTTCTATGGTCTGTTCGACAATACCAAAAACTGGTTCGGGAAAAATTTCTACCTCTGCGGGAATAGCTAAATAACTCATAATGGCAACTTTGAGTAAACTAAGATGAAACAAAGGATAGCCTTTGTCTTTTTTTTCGGCTCAAGACCTTGTTTTTTTGCCAATCTCGCAAATTTGTTGCAAAAATTAACAACAGTTGCTTAAATTTCCTGGAAATCAAATGCTAAATATTATTTAGTTCCCAAGCGACATCTGAGAACCAAGACTAAGATCGAGCCAAGTTGAGAGCAAAATGAGTCGTCGGAAAAATCTGGGTAGATTAAAAATTGTTAATTGCCAAAGCTGAAGCTAAAGAGCGAAGGAAATTTAAATTATGTTAAATAATAGCTTATCCGCTCGAGTAAAAACCAGACTGAGCTATAGCAGCGAACAGTAAACAGCGAACAGCGAACAACGATCGAAGCCTATCCTAGCAAGGTTTTCCGAAAATGAGGATGTCTTGAGCTAACTCATTCTCTGCTATATAATTTGGCTCGTCTGAGACGATCTGCATTAATAGCGATCGCTACGACTGTTATCCTTGGTGTAAACTTAAAGGATTAGGAATTAATTACTGCTGCTAATTTTTCTAGGTGTTCTGGTTCGTGAGTCGCCATGAGTGAGATGCGAATGCGACTGGTGGGAACTGTGGGTGGACGAATTGCGGGGGCGAAAATCCCGGCATTGATGAGTTTGTTGGCTAAATTTAAAGCTTGTGGGATATTTTCTAACTCAATGCACAAAATTGGCGATTCGGAAGCTAATAAGTTAACTTCTGCTAACAATTGTTTGAGAAGATTAACGTTTCTCCACAGCCGCGATCTTCGTTCTGGTTCTTGTTGGATAATCTTAATTGCGGCTAATGCGGCTGCGGTATCAGCCGGGGAAAGTCCGGTGGTATAAATCCAACTGGGGGCGCGATTTTTGAGATAATTAATTAAGGTTGTAGACCCGGTGACGTAACCGCCTAAACTACCTAATGCTTTGCTTAAGGTTCCGATTTGAATTAGTTGCTCTCCGGTACAATGAAAATGTTCGACGCAACCTGCTCCTGTTGCTCCTAAGACTCCGGTGGCGTGGGCTTCGTCAATTAAGAGCATTGAATTATATTTTGCTGCTAAATTTAATAATTTAGGTAGTTGACATAAATCACCATCCATGCTAAAGACGCTATCGGTGATAATGAGGCAGCGACGAGATTGGGGGCGATGTTGTTGGAGTTTGCTGGTTAAATCTACTAAGTTGTTGTGGGTATAATCGACTACTTGGGCTTGGGAGAGGCGAGCGCCGTTTTTCAGGCTAGAGTGGTTGTATTGGTCGGAGAGGATTAAATCGCGTTTGCCGACTAAAGCGGTGATTGTACCTAGGTTTGCGAGATAACCAGAACTAAAAACCAAGGCTGCCTCAGTTTGTTTGAGTTGCGCGATCGCCATTTCTAATTCACCGTGTAAATCCCGATTACCGCTAAGTAAACGCGAACCAGTGCTACCTGTACCGTATTTTTGCGTGGCGTTAATTGCAGCTTGAATAAGGCGATCGTCACCAGCTAATCCGAGATAATCGTTACTAGCAAAGTTAATTACCGAGCGTCCTGCTAAGTTTACCACAGCACCAGGACGACCGTGAAGAGATTTTACCGAGCGATACCAGTTAGCTTGGTGGATAGTAGCCAGCGATCGCTCGATCCAAGCATAAGGATCGCGAGAAGTTTTCATCACAGAGTAAGTAAAATTACGCCAACATTTGCTTTTCTTTTAAATAACTTAACAGCCAATTTGCCATTGTCGCCCGTCGAGTTTGTCGCGGACCAAATTCGCCAATTTTATAACCTTTAAAACCTAAATATTCTTTCAATAATTGCTTATTTTCCTTGGGAATCGAACGAGTTAGTTGTACTGTGGGCGGTCGATTGGCGATAAAATCAGGTGGTTCGGGATATTTTTCGCGCCATTCTTCAGCAACAGCGCTCGTATCCCAGATTTGCTTAGATTCGTTATAGCGATAACCGAGATAATGCCAAACTAATTGATTAACTATTTTGTCGTCAATTTCTTCGTTGAGAATCGCCCAAATAGTATCGGTATTGAGTGTTGGTAGATGAGACATAAAGTAAGGTTTGCAGGTAACAAAGTTACTAATTAGTTTAATTATCCGCCTGGAATTTAAAAAAAAGGCGAATAGTGAAAGTCCTCTTCCGAGGACTAAATACCGAAGGCTGAGTGACTATTTACAGCATATTGCGTTGAATATACTCCAAAATGCCCGCAGCGATCGCTTCTGCCATGCGATCGCGATAAGCAGAAGTTGCTAATCTGGCTGCGTCTTCGCGTCCAGTCACAAAACCAGTTTCCACTAAAACCGCAGGCATGGAAGAATTTCTCAAGACGTAAAATCGAGCCGTTCTCACACCGCGATCGCGCACGTTAAGTCGCTGTAAAATATTTTTATGGATCGTTTGGGCTAATTGTCTACCGCTACTGTAATAATAGGTTTCCAAACCGCTCACATCAGGACGACCGCCGATCGCATTCGAGTGAATACTGACGAATAAATCAGCCCCCGCACGGTTAGCCATACTAGTACGTCCTTGTAAGCTGATAAAGCGATCGTCCGATCGCGTCATAATTACCCGTACACCTTGTTGTTCGAGAATTTGCTCTACTCGACGAGAAACTGGTAAATTAATATCAGTTTCCCTCAGTCCCCCAATTCCGATCGCCCCAGGATCTTTTCCCCCATGTCCCGGATCGATGACAACAGAAATGCGTCCGTTAGGTATCCTGGGTAATGAGGTATTCGGTGTGGGTGTAGGAGTCGCGGGAAGCGGATTTTCTGGTGGCGGTACGGGAATTGAAGTTTCTCTGGGTAACGCCGCCGTAGAGCGTTGTAACCGCAAGGAAATTAGTTGTTCGCTAGGTTGATTGAGTTCGCCAATTTGGACCCCAGGGGCAGGTTTTACGCGAATTAAAACCGTATTGCGATCCGCTTGAATTACTTGCACACCTTCGAGGAGACTGGTAGTATCGGTTCTCGGCGAAACAAAACGGTTAGAAAGTCGAGCATTATCTATTCTCAACTCGTATAAACCCGTTCTCCGATTCCAGTTTCCCGTTGCACCCACTTGGCGATCGCTACGAACTAATAGTTGGCTACCATTTAAAGTTACGTCTACTGCTTCAATTGTCGCTGGGGAAGTAGTCGCGATCGGTTCACTGGGTGTAGAGTCATTGTCTGTTTCCACCGCCGTAATTCCGCCTTCCGGGACAAGGGCTAAACCACCATAACGACTAAAAGATGCTCGCCAGTTGGGGCTATCTTTACTAACATTTAAGGTAACGCGGGCGACGGCGGGAGAAGATGAGCGTTGATTAAACTGAATTTGGCTGACACCGTAGCGATTGACAGATAAACTTCTCGCTGCGAGGGAATTAGGTAAAGTCACACCTTCCAAGTCGATATCGATCGTCCGGCGATCGCCACTCCGCCTCACTTCGATTTTATCTGGTTTTTCACCCTCCAAACGCACGAACAACCCATTTTGCGTCACCTCAAAATCTAAAGCCTTCGTCCCGCTAGCAGAATCCTCTGGAGGCAAAATTACATCTGGTTTCGGATCGATAATTGGCGCTATAGCCACCTTTTGCGGAGTCGGTAAATCTACAGCCCAAGAAATCGGATTTGTCCCCCGAACGGCTACTTTCTGCGGATCGATAATGTATCCTGGGGCTAACTCTACCACCAAACGAGTCACATTCGCTTGAAACTGTCCCACCCGCAGCGACGCAACCGCACCCCCTAAATCTTGATATACCGTTGGTCTTCCTAAACTTGTCCCCGGTAAATCAATCACCAAGCGAGTCGGATCGGCAATTAATTTCGCTGTCGGTTGAACTCCCCCATCTGTAGTAAATATTAATCGGTTCTGGTTTGCGTCGAACCTCCACGAAACCAAATTTCCTGCTTCCGCAGCAGATGAACACAGAACCAAACTTCCTATACCTATTGTCGGTACTAGCCAGTTAATTTTCATAGAGCAATGGTTATAACTTTTGTGCGATCGCCGCTTGGGTTGCTGGCGCTACTGCACCAATCGTCCGTGCAGACGAGATTTTTCGTTACTGGTTGAACTTTCACTTCGATCTTCAGACTATTATCTCTGAAATCAGGTAATTCTTATGATTTTTTTTCACCATTTTATTTCAGCACGCCAGCTAATAATTATTACCAGATTTGGGCATATTTACGGATTTTACTGCTTCGGCAACTCTTCTGTTTCACCTTACTCAAACTTTTTACCATCTTTCCTCTTTCTTCGGGAACCTCTGCGATCGTTCTCCAGTCAAAATCATCCAAAGGTGCATCAATACAAAGACTTGGGTTCGCCTACCATTCTCAACAACTTATTTTTATCTCCATCGTTCGCTCAGCAACAGAAATATTTCTCTTGCTATAAATACTCCTTCATTTAGGCAAAAAATGAAACTATTTTTGCCAATCTTTAGTAACTTTTAAAACCAATCTTTTCCCCAATCCACCATCGAAATTATCCTTTTACCTAACTATTTTTCCTCAATAAAAATTTAATTTTACCACTATAAAAGCAAATTTTAACTACATACCAACTTAATCTTGGCGACTTGGTGACTTGGTGTGAAACTACCACTTCAACCCCAATTAACAAAGTCAGCACCATAAAATGATAATCGTTATTATAACAAAAGATACCAAACCCACTTACCCAAGCAAGCCAAAAAGGGAGCTACAAAACTATCCTAGCTCCCTCAACCTGGTTAATTTTTGCGAAAAATTAGCGTTTACCTGCCCAACTTCTCCACTTATGGGACAATCCGCTTGAATTACGCTCCGAATCGAAATCCTTTTCACTCAGGTTAGTCCCAGTCAACTTCGCACCAACCAAATCGACTCCGCTCAAATCCGCCCCATCTAGTTTACTATTCGTCAGGTTCGCACCACTTAAGTCAGCACCACTCAAATTAGCTGAAGCTAAGTTAGCACCAGTAAGGTCAGCATTATGCAGATTAGCACAACGTAAGTCACCTTGACTGAGATCCGCGCTGCCCAGTTGCGCCCCAATCAAATCTGCACCAATCAGATTAACATCAACTAAGTTAGCCCCAACCAAATTAGCATTACTTAAATCCGCATCGGTTAAATTAGCGCCACTCAAACAAGCCCCACTCAAATCCGCTTTACTTAGATCGGCACCGCTTAAGTCAGCTCGACTCAAATTAATTCTACTCAAATTTACGCCACCTAATCCCGCTTCATGCAAACTTACTCCGGTAAAATCTGACTCGCGAGATCCATATCTCGATAATAATTCGTGGCTATTCATTTTTTTCCCTCCGATTTAATTAACTCATCACGAGTTAAAATTGCGCTCAATGTAAAAAATATTTACAACTGCCTTGATGCCAATTGAGTGTAACAAAAAATTATTTTAACTTTCTTGGTTTGGCGTTACATTAATTATTCTTCAACTACAATTAGCACTAATTAGCTAGATTTCACTTTCAAGTCGAAAAATTTACGCTTGCTGTTAATCTAGACAATGGCTTTGAGTTCTGTTGTCTTCGATCTTACTTAAATCTTCCTGAAAAGAACATGACTTTTTTTTACTTTTTGTTAAAATTAACTTAGTTAAATTTTGTTGCCGTTCTCAAGCAAAAGTGTATTAAGTATATTCACTTAAGCAAATCATTTTAACTAAAAATTGACTCGCTTTAGGCAAAAAAATAATTATTTCAAAACAAAATCAAACCTCTTTATTGACAAGAAAATTTAAGCTATTAAAATTCAAATAATTAAAGTTTTTATGCCATAATTAAAATTGCTAAATTTATTCGAGGCTGAAATGAAATTAACTTCTATTTTTGGGAAAATAATTTTTCCTAAAAACAACATTTATTTGCTAAAAATTTTGACAATAAAAATTAAATCATTTTGGACAATTATCCTCGCATTACAACTCCTCAGCCCGATAAATTTAGCCGCCGAAAAACCAATCTATAACACTCAAGATGTTTTTCATCCCGTCATTGCTAAAAATGGCATCGTCGCTACACAAGAAGCCTTAGCAACCCAAGCAGGTTTATCAGTTTTAAAAGCAGGAGGAAATGCAATTGATGCCGCCGTTACGATTGGCTTTACTTTAGCAGTTACTTTACCACGGGCAGGTAATATTGGCGGCGGTGGCTTTATGTTAATTCACTTAGCTGATACTCAAGAAACAGTGGCTATTGATTATCGAGAAAAAGCCCCTTTAGCCGCGACAAGAAATATGTTTTTAGACGAAAATGGCAAAGCAGATCCGCAAAAATCAAGGTTTAGTCATTTAGCTGTGGGCGTTCCCGGTACGGTGGCTGGGTTAGCATTTGTTTTGGAAAAATATGGGACAATTTCTTTAGCAGAAGCTTTACAACCAGCGATTGAATTGGCAGAAAAGGGAATAACTGTAACTGAAGATTTACGCAGTTCGCTGATTTTTGCCCAACCTTATTTAGCAACTAATGAAGCCAGTCAAGAGATATTTTTTCCGGCAGAAGGAAAGGTTTATCAGGTGGGAGATCTTCTCATTCAAGCGGATTTAGCGAAGAGTTTAAAATTGATTGCATCTGAAGGAGTAGAGGCGTTTTATCAGGGCGAAATTGCCGATAAAATTGTGGCTGAGATGTCAGCGAATGGAGGGATAATTACGAAAGCAGATTTAGCTAGTTATCAGCCTGTAATTCGTCAGCCAGTTCGAGGTAATTATCGAGGATATGATATTTATTCTATGCCACCGCCGAGTTCCGGTGGAGTTCATTTAATTCAAATGTTAAATATCCTCGAAGGGTTTCCGATTAAGTTGTTCGGACATAATCAAGCTAAGACTATTCATATTATGACAGAAACAATGAAGTTAGCTTATGCCGATCGCTTCCAATATTTAGGAGATCCAGATTTTGTGGACGTACCCGTCAGGGAGTTAATCTCGAAAAGTTATGCCGATCGTTTGCGATCGCGGATTAATTTACAACAAGCAACCCCCAGTAGTAAGATTTTACCAGCCGCAATTAATGAGAAAATTGAAAGTATCGATACTACTCACTTTTCCGTAATCGATCGCTATGGAAATGCGGTAGCAAATACCTATACCTTAAACTTTTCTTACGGTAGTGGTATTACTGTTCCGGGGACGGGCATTCTTTTAAATAACGAAATGGATGATTTTACGGCAAAACCAGGTGTACAAAATGCTTATGGTTTAGTTGGTGGTGAGTTGAATGCCATTGAACCTGAAAAACGAATGTTGAGTTCGATGACTCCGACAATTGTTATCGAAAATGGGCAACCTTTTTTAGTTACAGGTAGTCCTGGGGGAAGTCAGATTATTACGGCGACATTACAACTAATTATGAATGTAATTGACCACGAAATGAATATCGCGGCGGCAACGAATAGTTTTCGCTTTCATCATCAATGGTTGCCGGATGTATTACAAGTAGAAAAAGGTTTGAATGGAGATACGATTGCTTTGTTGCAGGAATTCGGACATACCGTAGAAGTAACTAATGCGATGGGAAGTACCCAAAGTGTAATGTATCGTGAAAAAAGATTGTTTGGTGCCTCCGATCCCCGCCGCCCTAATGCTTTAACGTTAGGCTATTAACAGTGAACAGTTAGCAGTTATCAGTTAACAGTTATCAGTGAACAGTTAACAGTGACCAGTTATCAGTGAACAGTTATCAGTGACCAGTTATCAGTTAGCAGTTATCAGTTTATCCTCCTCCTCCTTGTCTCCCCCCTCCTCCTTGTCTCCCCCCTCTTCCCCCTCTCCCAAGTCCCCCTCTCCCAAGTCCCCCAATCCCTAATCCCTAATCCCCAGTCCCCAGTCCCCGAAATGCGAGAACCGACTTACACATCCACCCCTTGGCGGGAAACTTATAGTGAAATTATTGACGTGCGATCGCCAGCCGAATATGCTGAGGATCGCATTCCTGGTGCGATTAATCTACCCGTACTGGATAATCAAGAACGTGCTAAAATTGGCACAATTTATAAGCAAGTTTCTCCTTTTGAAGCAAGGAAACTTGGCGCATCTTTAGTCGCGGCGAATATTTCTCACTATTTACAAACTCATTTTCTCTCTAAAAATAAAGATTATTCTCCACTCGTTTACTGCTGGCGTGGCGGTAACAGATCTCATAGTTTGGCGTTAATATTAAGTCAAATTGGTTGGTATGTGACTGTTGTTACTGGAGGATATAAAACTTATCGTAATTATGTCCGCGAACAACTGAATCAATTACCTTTAAAATTCACTTATAAAATTTTGTCTGGCTTGACTGGTACAGGTAAAACAGAAATTTTGCGGCGACTCGCGAAACGAGATATCCAAGTATTAGATTTAGAAGCTTTGGCAAATCATCGTGGTTCTTTGTTAGGACAAGAATGGGAAGTCAAACCTGAACCACAACCGTCACAAAAAGATTTTGAATCGAGATTATTACAAAGGTTGCAAAAGTTCGACGCTAATCAACCTGTTTGGGTGGAGTCGGAAAGTAATAAAATTGGACAAATTTATTTACCTTCTGCCCTTTGGGAGATGATGAAAAAAGCGAGTTGTCTGGAAATAAAAGTACCGCTAGCAGCTAGAATTGATTGGTTGTTGCAGGAATATCCACATTTGGTCGAGAATGCTGATTTCCTGAAAAATAAGTTGGATAAACTAAACTCTCGTTATGGTTGTCACAAAGTTAAACAATGGAAAAAGTTAATTGACCAAAATGAGTGGCATAGTTTGATCGGAGATTTGTTAGTTACTCATTACGATCCGGCTTATCGTCGTTCCTTGAGTCGAGCTTATTATCCGCGATTGGCAAAAACTGTGCAAGTTGTCGATCTATCCGCAAAAAGTTTAGATCTAGCTTTATTGAAGTTTTTAGCGGAAGTTTGAGCAAATTTTTGCTAACTTGTAAGCAGTAAAAGCAATTAGGAGCAAAAAGTATGGTAAAAACCGCATCGACGATGTTACCTTTGGGAACGAAAGCACCGGATTTTGCGTTACTAGATACGGTATCTGGGGAAACTATTACTCTTGAGCAGTTTCAAGATAAGCAAGCTTTGCTGGTAATGTTTATTTGTCAGCATTGTCCTTTTGTCCGTCGGGTGAAAGCAGAGTTAGCGCGTTTGGGGAAAGATTACGCTGACAAAAATGTGGGGATTGTTGCTATTAGCGCTAATGATGTGGAAAATTATCCTGATGATTCTCCGGAAAAATTGCAGGAGATGGCGCAAGAGTTGGATTTCAATTTTCCTTTCTGTTACGATGAATCTCAGGAGGTGGCTAAGGCTTATACTGCTGCTTGTACGCCGGATTTTTTTGTTTTCGATCGCTCTTTGCAGTTGGTTTATCGCGGTCAGTTGGATGATAGTATTTTAGATGAGTCGCAACCTGTTGATGGTAAGTATATTCGTGCTGCTTTAGATGCTTTGTTGGCTGGTGAAGTGGTGGATACTGACCAAAAGCCGAGTGTGGGTTGTAATATTAAGTGGAAATCTGGTAATGAACCAGCTTATTTCTAAATTTAGCTAGGAGTTTTCCTATTTATCAACGATGAAGAACAATCTTGGTGTTTTTGCGGTTTTAGCTTTGTTAACCAGTTGTAGTTCTGGTTATAGCGAGGCTGAATTAACGCAATTACACGAAGAGGCGATCGCGGCTAACGCTATCTTGATGAAAAATCTTAACCAAAATCAGCAGTTTGAGTTATGGCAGTTACTTGTTCAAGGCGAAATTAACTACCAGAAAACAGTTTCTTTGAGTCTTGCTCAACTTAAGGATTTGGAAACGATCTCGGTGGTTACTAGCGATCCTCATAATAGTCTCAATGCTAACTCTAGCTATGAGTTTCGAGGTGTTAAGGTTGCTACTCTCCTCGATCGCTATGGCGTGGATGCGGATGTAACTGAGGTGACTTTTGTTGCTTATGATGGCTACCGTGCTACGGTGAGTTGGGCGGATTTACAAAAATATCCGATTATTGTCGCTTTTGAACGAGATCGGCGACCAATTGCTCGTTCTGATGGCGGTCCTCTTTATTTGGTTTTTCCTTACACCGATTACCCCCAGTTACAACAAAAGTATGGCGATCGCTATTGGGTGTTTTATCTGACTCACGCGATCGCTGGAACTCCGGATCTTGGTCTGCAAGTTGGCGATCGAAAATTTAATGCTCGCTCTTTGGCAAAGTTCCCCCAGGTCACAATTGAAGAGGCTGTTGGTTATAGCGGTTGGTCTCCAGGTAAGGTTCAACTCCACGGCGTGCGCCTTCGTGATGTTTTTCAAGCGGCTAAGGTTGAGTCTGAGGAAACGGTCATTATTCAAGGTAAGTCAATTGTTCACCGCAATCCTTATAAGCCGATTGAAATCCCTGTGGCTGCCGTTCAAGGTTGTGATGTGCTGTTGATTACTGCTTGGGGAAAGAAACGTCAGCCGATTCCCTCGCGTATGGGCGGTCCGCTTACTCTCGCTTTCTCTCCTGATTGTCAGGAGTTTTTCCCCCAAAATCCACCTTGGCTCACTTTTGTCGAACAAATTCTCGTTGAATAGTATTTATGTATCGTTTTCCTTTTTCCTGCATATTTTTAGGGCAATGTCAATCTGCATAAATACTTTAGGTATTTAGACTTAAGAAAAAAAAGTTTTTCTCGTGAGTCATTTCGACCGGAAAAATTAAATTTTGCGAAAATTTTGGTCTCTCTTCCGACGAGGTTACTGGATTTGCCAGGTTGGTTTGCTAAAATAGTTAGAAAAGGGGTAGTATAGCATCCTTTTCTTTTTGTATCATATTTGACAGCGAGGCGCAACCCCTTGAAAATTCGTCGAATAATTGCACGTTATTTTCGGCGATCGCGTCCCCAGTTTTTTGACATTGATTTAAATATCAAAAGAATAATAGAATCGATGATTTGTTTTACTTTTTGCTACATATTTTTAGGATAATGTCAATCGGCATAAATACTTTAAGTATTTAGACTTAAGAAAAAAAAGTTTTTCTCGTGAGTCATTTCGACCGGAAAAATTAAATTTTGCGAAAATTTTGGCCTCTCTTCCGACGAGGTTACTGGATTTGCCAGGTTGGTTTGCTAAAATAGTTAGAAAGGGGGTAGTATAGCATCCTTTTCTTTTTGTATCATATTTGACAGCGAGGCGCAACCCCTTGAAAATTCGTCGAATAATTGCACGTTATTTTCGGCGATCGCGTCCCCAGTTTTTTGACATTGATTTAAATATCAAAACACGCATTGAGTAAATAAAAATATTTACTTATTTAATTCACCTAGCTTAGATAAGATAAATATAAACAAAAGAAAGAAGCAAGAATTATCTGGTATTATCCTTCTTTTTAAGTTATTAACTTTCTCCTTCCTAACGAGAATCTCGTCGCCAACAAGCAACAACCAAGCGAATTTCATCGTAACTGTAACCTTCTCCGAGAAACTCGCGAAGAGGTCGTAAAAGATCGTGACCCAAACTAGCGATCGCCTTTTCAATCTTCTCCTGACGTTCGGGAGTTACAAAACGATCGATCTCCCGAATTAGTCCTAACTCAATTAATTGAGCCAGATGAGAAGCGATCGTACCGGTACTAAAATGCCTTTGGTCGGCAATTTCTTTGAAACTGAAACCGGCTTGATACAACTGCAAAGTCAACTGGAGAGTATCGCTAAGACTAGCTTGATTTCGTTCTCGACAATGTCCGATCGTCTCAGCAACAAATTGTTCGCCATAATAAGCAAGTTTGTAGTCACCAACACCAGAAAGTTGAGCCAAATCAGCCAAAGATTGAGGTTGCTGAAATGCCATTAACTTGAGTGTAGAATCAGCAAAAATCATATAAGGAGGAATCCCTTGTTCGTCAGCAATTCGCTTACGTAAATTACGCAACCGTTGAAAAAGAGCATCAACCTCAATTCTTCTAGTTTCCTCAGCCACGCGATCGCTACCACCATGACAATCGCGACTTTTCTTCTTACTAGGAACAGCAATTTTCACCGCACGCTGTTTGCGTAATACCTCCCAACTGTACTCATTTAACTTCAACACCGAATAACCATCAGTCGTTTCAGTCAATAAACCTTGATGCAGTAGCGATCGCCCCAACATTTTCCAAGCATCAATTGATTTATCTTTACCAATACCGTGAGTAGAAAGTAAATGATGATTGTATTGCATCACCTTTTTATTGCGCGAACCTCGTAAGACATCAATAATGTGCATCATGCCAAACTTTTGCTGACAGCGCGCGACACAAGAAAGAAACATTTGCGCCTCAATCGTCCAATCTTCTTTCGGATCGGGATTCAGACAATTATCACACTTACCGCAATTACCAGGAAAATCCTCACCAAAATAAGCTAATAAAATTCGACGACGGCATTCCGTACCCGCACCATAATCAATTACTTGCCGTAACTGCTGTAAAGCCAGACGTTGTTCGTTAAGATCCGGCTTTTTTTCGATCAAATACTTGACTTTAGCCACATCTCCATAACTGAAAAACAACCAACAATTAGCTGTATCTCCATCTCTTCCCGCCCTTCCCGCTTCTTGATAGTAATTTTCCAAACTGCGAGGTAAATCGTAGTGAATCACAAAACGAACATCCGGTTTATTAATTCCCATCCCAAACGCGATCGTAGCGACAATTACTTGAATATCGTCTCGTAAAAAGCTAGTTTGATTAGCTGTCCTTTCTTCAGCAGACATCCCCGCATGATAAGGTAAAGCCTTCACTCGATCTTGTCGCAATCGAAAAGCAATTTCTTCAACTTTTTTGCGACTGAGACAATAAATAATCCCCGAACCATCAGTTTTCTTGACTTGCTGTAAAATTTCCCGGTAAGAGTATTGATGTTTTTGACGTACCTCGTAGTACAGATTCGGACGGTCAAAACTAGCTGTCGGAAAATAAGGTTGTCGCAGTGCTAACTGTTCGATAATATCTTGGCGTACTCGTGCCGTCGCCGTGGCAGTTAAGGCACAAATTGGTACTAAGGGGTAAACTTCTCTAAGTTGTCGCAACTGCCGATACTCCGGACGAAAATCATGTCCCCATTCGGAAACACAATGAGCTTCATCAATCGCCAAACCAGCAATACCCACTTGAGAATTTACCTGCTGTAAAAAAGCTAAAAAATTCTCGCTTAAGAGTTTTTCTGGAGCAACATAGAGTAACTTAATCTTACCTTTGAGGATCGCCGCAGTCCGCGATCGCGTCTGGTGCCAATCCAAACTACTATTTAAAAAGGTAGCCTGAATCCCATTTTTTAATAAAGCCTGCACCTGATCTTGCATCAGCGCAATCAAAGGCGAAACTACTACTGTTAAACCAGGCTTGAGTAATGCAGGTAGCTGAAAACAAACTGACTTACCTCCACCTGTCGGCATCACTACTAACAAATCGCGATTTGCTAACGCCGCTTGGATAATCTCTTTTTGTCCGGGACGAAAAGAATCAAAACCAAAAAAGTGTTTAAGTTTTTCTTCCAGGGAATTAAACTGGATGGGACTATTCATTGTTCTCGATCAAAAAATGCACGCGTCAGTAGGAGAGAGAGAGGAAATAAAAGTAAGTAAGCCAGAAAGTAACATAGCAACTACCCCCTGAGAAAGTGCTAACCTCTCAACCATCAGATGAAAAAACCTTTATTTCGTTCTATCCATACTCGCATAATGACGGCTACGACACTATTGATTGTAGCGATCGTCGGAGCAGTGGTATTACTCTGGGTGAAGGAGGTAAATTATGTCTACCGTCAACAAAAGCGCAAGCAAGCACAACAAATGGTTGTTGCTTTGGCTAATGCTTGGGTAAATGCTTTGGTGGAGGAAAGCTGGAGTCAAATTCGTCTCAATGTTAATCTCTTGTTTAACCGCAATGAAGAATTAGTCTATATTTTCGTTTCTGATGTACGTCGCGATAATCAAATTGTCGCTGCTTTACCTGAAGAGTTTACTGAACAATATATCCCTGATGCTATTCCTTTATCCCAAACTGAAGCTTCTTTAAATTTATCGGGTGGTGCCGAAATTTTTGAGACGGTTATTCTCCGCGATTTAAAGTTTCCCCCAGGAGAAGTAAGGGCTGAACGTGGCGAACAAATTATGGAAGTGGCTTATGATGTGCGTAATTCTCAAGGTGAAAAAATTGGTACTTTACGTCTTGGTGTTTCCCTACGAGAAGTTAACGAAGCTGTGATTGAGGGAGTTATCAAAGCTTTGGCTGTCGGTGGGTTGGGACTTACTTGTGGTTTGGTTGGTGCTTATATCCTGGCTAAACAATTGAGTTATCCGATACAACGTTTACAAGTTAGTGCTGCTAAAATTGCTGCGGGTGATTTGGAACATCGCGCGGAAGTTCCTCTTCGCGATGAAATTGGACAGTTAGCTACTGCTTTTAATGAAATGGCTTGGGCGTTACAATTGTCTTTTAATAAGCAACAACGTACTTTAGAATCTTTTGCACGCTTTGTCCCAGATAAGTTTCTGACGGTGATTGCTTCGGAGGGGATCGAAAATATTCAGGTGGGAGTTGCTTCTACTCGCACGATGACGATTCTTTTTGCTGATATTCGAGGCTATACTTCGATGTCGGAACAAATGTCTCCTTTAGAAACTTTTGCTTTGTTAAATGATTATCTCGCTTGTATGGGGGCTGTAATTGAAAAGTCTGGCGGTTTTATCGATAAGTATATCGGTGATGCTATTATGGCACTTTTTGATGAAGAAAATACTGATTGCGCTCTCGAAGCAGCTTTAGCCATGCAGTCTGCGTTACGCAAGTTTAATGAGGCACGAATTCGTCAAGCTTTGCCTAATTTGGAAATTGGGATTGGTATTCACCAAGGTGATGTGGTTATGGGTACTGTGGGTTTTGCTTCTCGGATTGAGTCTACTGTTATTGGTGATGCTGTTAATGTCGCTTCTCGTGTGGAAAATCTTACTCGTAAGTACCACTGCGATGTTTTGGTTACTGAGTCGGTGTTAGTCGCTTTGGCTCATCCACAGGCTTTTCAACTTCATCTTGTTGATGATTCTGTTAAAGTTAAGGGCAAAGAAGAACCTCTCGCTATTTATCAAGTTTTGCTTCCTGATGAAAAAAATAGTTAAATGTATCCAAAGTTACAAAATCTTTCGGGGGTTGACGCTATATTAAATACAATGGGATATTTGCAATTAATTTTTCTTGCTCAGATTCCCATTATAAAGAAAATCCTTTTGATTTAAATATACCATCAAATAGAGGAAAAAGCAATACCCATTGGTCAACTGCCAAGAAAACGACACTTGACCAACGAGAAAAGCTAAAGAACTTGCGCCCTCAACCAAGCAACAGGTAGATAGAGCATTTTTTCCCCTTGAGGAACGAAAGCCCTTTTGTTAAAGACATCATAATCATTACGCTCGATCGCATCAAGAATACCTTGATAAAGCATCAAAGCCGCCCAAACAGGCCAACGGGAGTCACGAGAGAGAGCGCGAATACCTTTTTCCGCCTCTCGATAAAACTTACGAGCGCGTTTAATTTCAAAACGCATTAATTCCCGCCAGCGTTCATCAATTTTCCGATTAAATAAATCTTCTTCGGAGTAATTAAAGCGTGCCAAATCTTCCAGAGGAAGATAAATCCGCCCTCGCCCCGCATCCTCACCGACATCCCGCAAAATATTAGTTAGTTGATTAGCTATTCCCAGAGCGATCGCTTCTTCGGTAGGAACGTAATTTGCCTCCTGATGATGCCAAGGAGCAGTAAAGTAGTAGCGATCGGAACCCAAAACAGCACTTGACATCAAGCCCACCGTTCCTGCAACCCGATAGCAATACAGTTCCAACTCCCGAAAAGTTTCGTAGCGATTGCGGTAGAGATCCATCTGCTGTCCCGCGATCATCTCCCGAAAAGGTTCAATCTCGATTGGGAAGCGTTCGAGAGTGTCTACTAGCGCCACATCAAGGTCATCAAGAGGTTGTCCGGCAAAGAGTGATTCCAAGCGTTCTTCCCAACACTGGAGAGTTTCCGGGGTAGTAAAATCTGACTCTGGTCCATCTACAAGTTCGTCGGTACGACGACACCAAACATAAATAGCCCAAATTGCTTGACGCTTCGCTTTGGGCATTAACAATGTGCCGAGGTAAAACGTCTTCGAGTATTTTGCTGTAATTTGACGACAGTGTTCGTATGCCTCGGCAGCAGATGTGACTGTAATATTCCCAAAGCTTTGCCCTGGTTGCCTTCTACTCTTCGGTTTTTTCGGATAACATTCTTTTACTCGTCCGTTACTCAATTGACCCTCCTGTAGTCGCGTTGTAGTCCGCTTTGTAGCATATACCCTCGGTACTCATCATTACTCATCTTAAAATCCAAACCCCCTACATTAGGAAAAATAACGACGTTAAATTAGGAAGCCCGGTAGCTGGCTATACTTACGGGTTCACTCGTTATTATCATCCAGGGGTGAATAAATTGCGTTTTGCAATAAGCTAGTTCTAGTAATTTTCAGGAAAACTTTATGAATATTCAACGTTGGGTAGCGCGGCGAGAATCCAACTGGAAGCGATTAGATGCTCTTTTGCTTCAAGTGGAGAAAAAGGGATTAAAGTCGCTCCTGGCGCCAGAAATCAGGGAATTAGCCAGTTTATATCGTTCGGTGTCGGCGGATTTAGCAAGGGCGAGAACTCATCAAGTTGGTCATATTTTGTGCCAAGATTTGCAAAAGCTAACTTCTCGCGCTTATAACCAAATTTATCAGGGTTCGCGCCGTCAAGAATGGGAAGCGGTGAAGGAATTTTGCGCTTGGGGTTTTCCAGCTTTGGTACAACGTACTTTTGTTTATACAGCGATCGCCACGAGCATTTTTTTGGTGGCAGCTTTAGTAGCTTGGTGGTACGCTTGGCAAGATCCAGCATTTATGTCGTTGATAGTACCATCCAATTTAATTTACCAGGTACGCGATCGCGGTGAGTTATGGATGGGTTCGATTGTGGGGATTGAACCTTTAGCCAGTACAAATATTATGATTAATAATCTTTCGGTATCTTTTGGTGCTGTTGGTGGTGGAATTACTGCTGGTATTTATACTGTTTATATTATGGCACTGAATGGATTGTTAATTGGTGCTGTGGGAACTTTAGTCGGACAAAATAATTTAGCTTATCCTTTCTGGGCTTTTGTCTTTCCTCACGGTGCTTTAGAATTACCTGCAATCTTTTTAGCTGGTGGTGGTGGTTTGCTAATTGGGAGAGCAATTTTATTCCCCGGAAAATATCGCCGCATTGATGCTTTAAAATATTATGGATCTCGAGCGGCACAATTGTTATTTGGTGTCGTTGTTTTGTTAGCGATCGCAGGTGTTATTGAAGGTTTCTTTTCTCCTTCTCCAGTTATTCCCGATCCTATTAAATATCTTGTTGGAATTGGTTTATTTATTCTGTTAGTTTTGTATTGCGCTCGAAAAAAGATTTAGTATGGGACTGGGGACTGGTGATTGGGGACTGGTGATTGGGGACTGGGTTCAGTGAACAGTTATCAGTTATCAGTTATCAGTTTATACTCCTTGTCTCCCTAATCCCCAATCCCTAATCCCTAATCCCCAATCCCTAATCCCTAATCCCTAATCCCTAATCCCTAATCCCTAATCCCTAATCCCTAATCCCTAATCCCTAATCCCTAATCCCTAACCACCAATTATGACTAAAAACATAGACAAAATTACTCTACCACCACCTTTTCCCGACCATACTCAATTACCAGAGTCGGATGGTACTTTTGTGAAAAATTTCCAGGAGCATCCCCAAAGTATTATTTTAACTGATTCCCTCGGATCGGTTTTGGAAAATTTACATCCCGATGGACAATATGCGATCGGACAAGATTGTGGCATTTATTGGCGCGAAACTGAGCCTCCAGAGCGAGGTGCAGAGGCTCCTGACTGGTTCTACGTTCCTAACGTTCCACCCTTGTTAGAGGGGCAAATTCGGCGTTCATACGTGATTTGGCGGGAGCATATTGCGCCGCTAATTGCGTTAGAATTTGCTAGTGGGGATGGTTCGGAGGAGCGCGATCGCACTCCGGTTTCTCGTGTCACTGAGCAGGGAGAAAGAACGAAACCTGGTAAGTTTTGGGTTTATGAACAAATTCTTCGTATTCCTTATTACGGAATCTACGAAATTAGAAGCGGTAATCTCGAAGTTTACACTCTAGTTAGTGGATTTTATCAACGCATAGAACCAAACGCAAGAGGACATTATCCTATTCCACCTTTGGGTGTAGAATTGGGTTTATGGCGAGGGAATTATCAAAACCAAAATCAACGTTGGTTGCGTTGGTGGGATGCACAAGGTAATCTGTTGCTAACTGGTTCTGAACAGGCTACATTGGAACGAGAACGTGCTAATCGTTTAGAACAGACGCAAAGAGAAGCAATTCCGAAGTTATTAGCGATGGGGTTGAGTGTGGAACAAGTTGCAGAAGCTCTTAATTTGAGTGTGGAAGATGTGAGAAGTGAGAGTTAGTTTCCTTGGCTTAATTTAGTTTCTGGGAATAAATTATTCCTAGCTAAATCTAAGCCAAAACCTTCTCGATGTAGTAATAAGTTATAGTAAATTACTGCTTTAATACTCTGAATAAATGGCAGCAAAATTATTATATTTATCCCAAAAATTACTAAATAAAATATTTCTAAAGCCATTGAATAATAAACTTGATAATTGTTGAAGTTGCTGGCGAATACGGACAATATTCCGATAACTATTAAGGAAATAAAATATAAACTAAGTTCCAAGGGAGTAATTACTAAACTGGCAATTATCAGGATTCCTTGGAATTTGAAAAAATAACCTTTTGTCAATCGGAAACTACGAAAAATAGTTGTAACAGGATTAATTTTGGCTTCAATTGCTAATGGTAGAGTAGCAATAAATAAGCGACAGTATAACCACCAAGTTGCCCCAAAATATAATGATAAAAGAAAAAAGATAAAGACAAAAATAAAAAGCAAGGCTAAGAAAATATTATTGGTAACAAAGGTTTCACCTAAAAGAATCTCTATGCTACTTCTCAATGCTGGGGTAATAAAAATTATCCAAATTACAATGGAAGCTAAAATAAAAGAAATTACTAAGGTGAAAAATAGGGCGCTGAGAATTAAGATATTTGTTAATAAAAAGCCCCAAGTGCGAGGTTTGAGATAACGACGGGCTGATTTGGGAGTTTCTGGGTTGCCAATTAATTCGTTAAATGTTAAACGAGAAATTAAAGCAGAAATTGATAAAAATTTTGCCCAGCCGTAGAGGGGAACTAGCAACCATAAAAAGGCAAATAAAGCTAGCCGGAGATACAATTTGAAATGTTGACGATAAAGGTTGATACTAACATTAATAATGTTGCCAAGAGAAAGAGGTTGCATGAGTTTAGAGAAAAAATTTGGCGTAACTGTCTAATCGCTGTTTAACTCAGACTAAAATATTAAGTTAGAGTAAGTTACGGGCTTTGAGTTGCAAATAGCGATCGACGAGTTGTTCGCTAATTTGTGAAGCAGGTGCATCTAAGACGAGGACTCCTTTTTGCTTTAATTTAGCAAAGGCTACTTGACGTTGGGCGAGTAAGTCGAGGGCGATCGCGCGACGATATGCGGTTATACTTTCTCCAGAATTGGCTGGTTTTGCTGAAGTGAGATTCTCCTCAGCCTCTGTTTTTGTGGTAGTTTTGGGATTATGAGCAATTTTATCGACTAAAGGATCGCGTAGGGTGACGCAAAATGGTAAGTAGCGGGGAGTGAGACGCATCAGCGCGGAAAGTAGTTCTGTAGAAGCGGTAACATCGATAATATCGGTGATTAAGACGACTAATGCGCGACGGGTTTGCTGAGTTACGAGTCGGGTGACAGCACCAAAATAATCGGGTTCGAGTAATACTGGTTGAATGGGTGTGAGATAATCGATTAGTTGAGAAAGTTGATGTTGACCGCGTTCTGGGGGTATCCATGTGGTAACATGACGATCGAAAACGCCGACTCCGACGCGATCGCCGCGACTTAATCCGGCTAAGGCTAAGGATAAGGTAGCATTTAAACCCCAGTCGAAGCGCTTTAATCCTTCGACTCTGGCGGTCATTAATCTGCCGCGATCGAGTAAAATAAGCAAGGTTTGTTCTTTTTCTGGTTCTAAAACTCGGACTAAGGGACGACTACGACGGGCTGTAGCTTTCCAATCAATCAAGCGTGTATCGTCACCAATTCCATATTCTCGTAATTCGGTGAATTCTGTACCTTGTCCTAAACGTCGGGCTTGTCGCATTGTACCAGTATTTTCTAACGCCAGACGAATAGATAGCGATCGCAAACCGATCAAGTCTGGATAAACTGCTACTTTCTCCTTGGCTGTTACTTGCCAATCATGCCAAGCTAAACCTAGTTTACCTCGTTGTCGCACTTGGATGTCACCCCAGTCAAACTCTCCCCGCAAATCTGGGTGAATTGTATAAGTTAATTCTTGAGTCGTGTTTGCTGGTAAAGTAGCCGTCAGAGTGGATTGAGAAACGGAAAATTGTACCGGATAATAGTCACGGATGAGAATACGCGCAGGGCGATCGCGAGATACTATTGATAAGACTACTGGATTATCTCGTCCGATCGAAAGTCGTCCGAAAGGTTGACGCTTGATTTCTATTTTGTGCTTTTTAACTCTCCATCCATCCCAGAAAGCGACAACGAGGAGAAAAAGATCGCAGACGAGGATTGTTAGTAGCGCGATCGCCACATTGAAAATTATCGCCAAAATTGCCGCAACGGGAATACCTAGTAATAAAAGTAAATAAAATCTGCTTGCAGGAATCATTTTTTTCCGTTTATCCTTACCTTGGGACTGCGACTTGTTTCAATAACGAACTAATCACCGCATCCATCTGTAAATTATCCAATTGCGCTTCCGGTTTGAGAATTAAACGGTGACGCAACAAAGGAAGCGCAACCGCTTTCACATCATCCGGAGTCACAAAATCTCTTCCCTCCAACCAAGCATAAGCTTTACTCGTTTGTAACCAAGCAACAGCAGCGCGAGGAGACGCACCCAAAGCCAAATCTGGATGTTGTCTGGTACGCTGGACTAAAGCCAAGACATAATCGAGTAAATTATCTTCAACATTAACCTTTTGTACCGCTTGACGAGCGCCGAGGATTTGTTCTACAGTAGCGATCGCCTTAATCTTTGCTAAATCCAAACGTTTTGCTTGAAAGCCTTTTTGTGCGTTAAGTAACATTTGCTTTTCCGCAACTGTACCCGGATAATCTACCTCTACTTTAAACAAAAAGCGGTCTAACTGCGCTTCTGGTAAAGGATATGTCCCCTCAAATTCTAACGGGTTTTGCGTCGCAATTACCCAAAATAAGCTTGCTAGCGGTAAAGTTTCCCCATCTAATGTTACCTGTTGTTCCTCCATTGCTTCCAGAAGTGCCGCTTGAGTTTTCGGGGGAGTGCGATTAATTTCATCTGCTAACAATACTTCGGTAAAAACAGGTCCTTTTTTTAACGTGAAACTACGGGTATTCAAGTCAAAAATATTCGTCCCCAAAATATCTGAAGGCAAAATATCTGGCGTTAACTGTACCCGACGAAAATCAGCCTGTATCAGCCTTGCAAGGACTTTTACGGTTAGGGTTTTCGCCGTTCCGGGAACCCCCTCAATAATCACATGACCCCCACTTAATAAGGCTACTAGCAACTGCTGAACGACCACCGCTTGACCGACAACAATTTTGCCGACAGTGTTATTAATACGAGTAAATAATTCATTGTTCATTTTTGCAATAGTTAGTAGTAATCAGTAATCAATCACCAGTCCCTAATCCCCAGTCCCCAGAATATCTTGCCATTTACTCAACCAATGTAGCAATTCCGTTTCACTAATCCGTCGTTTTTCAGCTTGTAATTTAAGGAGTTGGGCTAATTCCTTACCCGAGCGCTGAGTTTGTTGCTCAAAAGCGCTGACTAATGTGCGTTCTTCGAGTAAAATATCTCCTAAGCCAAGGGATTTTTGCAATTGCAGTTGTTCTTCTTTGCCTAATACTTCTAGCACGAATTCCGTACTACCTGCTTTTTGTAAGACTCCAGCTAAAGCATCAATGTAAGCTTCGCTGTTATTAACTACTGGAGTAGCGAGAATTTCTGGTTGTCCAAAACGACGATTTGCAGCGAAAATCACAATTAATAAAATAACCAATCCTTGGACAAAAGCGGGAAATAAAGGAGTTTTCAGCAAATAACTAATGACATCTTCGCCGATTTCCTCTTGAATTTGCTCTCGATCTTTATAACCATGAATATATTCATCGATCCAAATCGGGTGAGATCCATTACTAACTAATTCAGCGAGAAAAGCAAAATTCCCGGCAGCATTTTGGTAAGCATTAGCCGCAAGATAAGGAGTCGTAGCATAAATTATACGTCCCGAACCGACCTTTTCCGCCCAAACGATCGCCCCATAGCGATCGCCTAAAATTACTTCTTTCGCTTCGGGATCTCGTCGCTTAGTCTCAATCTTAATTTCCCCCACCTCAGAAGCTTGTAAGGTACTAAACTCGGCTTCAGTAACTGGTTTTTCTACCCCCAAAATCGCCAAAGTATTACCTTTCGCCACCCAATCGCGACTAAAATCATAAAAACCTTGTTCTGTCAACCGACTGAAAACGCGCACAAACGTAATTGGGCTGTTAATTGACTCACTTTCGGGCAACTCCTGAAACGGTTTTTCCCAACGTTGAATCTCAGTTCCTCGTGCTTGCATATAAGCATACCACGCCCCATAACCATCAGGATCGCGTCCATAAGTCGAACCACTATTCAATTGACTTCTACTCGGAGCCGCAATTAAACTGAGAAGGAAGATAACTCCCAGTGCGATCGCGCCCAAAATCCAGAGTCGTTGCTGCGATATTTTCATGTCTTTTCCGCCTCAACATCGAGATCCTGATAAGCTTGTTGAATTATCTCGTAAAGTTGCGCGGTTGCTTCCCTACCACCAAACAAAAGTTGTTGATGAGAAGTAAAAATCGTTTGATAGGGTTGCGGCTGAGGTAAATCCCCGACTAAATTGAGATATTCCCCATCAGTACGACTAGCTTGATGAAGAATAATTTCGCGATCGTGGAGACGTTGTAACATAGCTAAATAAAGACAAAGACAAGCCTCTCGGTAATTACCTTCTTTTTGAAATAGGCGCGATCGCGCCAACCAACCCTTCACTGATAATTCCTGACTCTGCTTTGTCACCGTTGTATCTCTCGGCTGACCTAATTTTTGGCGAAGAATATACAAATACGGAGACAAAACTTGCCAAATCTGCCATGCCGTCCAGACTACCAACAAAGACACCAACAACCAAAAAAGAGATTTGGCGATCGCTTGAATCATCGGCGAATCTAACCACGACAACTCCGGCACATCAGGTATATTATCCGCAATTCGATTAGTTTGCAATTCCCACCACTCACCAACCCTCCGACGCAGTAGCGACAACTGCCAACCTAAACTATTCTCTTCATAGGAACCTGTAGACATATCTCACCTTATCAACTAACAGCGATCGGTTAGCAGTTACCCACATTTACCAATCAACAGTCAACAGTCAACACTTAGCAGTTTCCCCATCTTCCCCATCTTCTCTACTCATAACTCATAACTAGTCACTGATAACTGATAACTGATAACTGAAAACCCCAATCCCCAAAAAATGAACAACCAACAACTAACAAACATAATCCGAGAAAAGATCGCCAACAGCCCCCAAAAGCGAATTACCTTCGCCGAATATATGAACTTGGTACTTTACCATCCCCAGTATGGCTATTACTCAGGTGGTACTGTCCAGATTGGCTCAAAAGGAGACTTTTTTACCTCATCCTCACTCAGTGCAGACTTTGGCGAATTACTCGCCATTCAATTCGTGCAAATGTGGGAATTATTAGCACAACCTAATCCTTTTATGTTAGTCGAAATGGGTGCAGGTCAGGGACTTCTCGCCACAGATATTTTGCAATATCTTAGCTTACATCATCCCGACTTTCTCACCCAGCTTGAATATATCATCATCGAACAAGCCCCCTCTCTCATTACCCAACAGCAACAATTATTACAGCAATGGTTAGAAAAAGGTATGAAAATTTCCTGGAAAACCTGGGCAGAAATTCCTCCTGCTTCCCTAATTGGCTGCTGTTTTTCCAACGAATTAGTCGATGCTTTCCCCGTCCATCAAATTATCCTTCAACAAGGACAACTACAAGAAATTTATGTCACCAATTCTCTCGATACTCCTTCATCAGAAACCAAAGCAAATTTCCTCGAAATTTCCGCTCTTCTCTCCACACCCCAAATAACAGAATACTTTCAACTCATCGACATCGATCTAAATCCCGAAAATTACCCAGATGGCTATCGTAGCGAAGTAAACTTAGCTGCTTTAGATTGGATCAAAACAGTCGCGCAAAAATTGCAACTTGGCTATCTTTTAACCATTGATTACGGCTATCCTGCCACCAAATACTACCATCCCCAAAGAGCGCAGGGAACCAGACAATGTTATTATCAACACCGCCGTCACAACAACCCTTTCCTAAATATTGGACGGCAAGATATTACTGCTTTTGTTGATTTTACCGCCTTAGAGCGTCAGGGAGAATTATGCGGCTTAGAGAAAATTGGTTTTACCCAGCAAGGAATGTTTTTAATGGCGTTAGGATTAGGAAATCGCCTTTCTTCTCTTCCTAACGGAAAATTGAATTTACCACAAATCTTAGCGCGACGCGATGCTCTTCATCAACTCATCGATCCTACTGGATTAGGTGGTTTTGGAATCTTAATTCAAAGTAAAAATTTGCCACAAAAAGCAAAATCTCTTCAAGGTTTAAGCCTGCCGCCAATGTTATAACTAATTTGGGAATTTTATTTTTCTCAATGTTTAGATTTTTTCAAGCTGACGCACTGGCTAACAACTATGAATGAACAAAAGAATAGGCAAAATAAAGCAGATATTTTATTAATCGACGATACGCTGGAAAGCTTACAACTTCTAGTTAATCTTTTAAGTCACCACGGCTACAAAATTAGACCAACATCAAATACTAAATTAGCCCTCTCAACTGCCCAAAAATATCCTCCAGATTTAATTTTACTTGATATTGTCATGCCAGAAATGAACGGCTATCAAGTTTGCGAACAATTGAAAAGTTCGCCAGTCACTCGCGAAATACCCGTTATTTTTATTAGTGCTATTGACGAAGTTTTAGATAAAGTTAAAGCTTTTAGTATTGGTGGTGTAGATTACATTACCAAACCTTTTCAAGTCACCGAAGTTTTGCTCCGAATCGAAACTCACTTAAAAATGCGGAAATTGCAAAAAACTTTGCAAGAAAAGAATGAACAATTAGCTCGAACATTACAAGAATTAAAAACCACTCAAACTAAACTGGTAGAAGCAGCCAAAATGGCAGCCCTAGGTGAGTTAGTAGCAGGAGTTGCTCACGAAATTAATACCCCTATCGGTATTAGCGTAACTGCTGCTTCTACTTTAGCAGAAGATACACAAATTATTGTTAATAGTTATCAAACTGGTAAACTGAAAAGAAGCGAGCTAGAATGTTTTTTAGATACTGCTAGTGATAGTAGTCGTATAATTTTAGCTAATCTCAGTCGTGCGGATAACTTAATTACCAGTTTTAAACAAGTGGCTGTAGATCGTTCTAGTGATTTGCAACGCTGCTTTAAGGTCAAAAAATACTTAGAAGAGATCGTTTATTATTTAGGAGGAAAGAGCGAAAAATCTCAACATCAAGTTATAATTAATGGAGATGAAAATATTGCGATTTATAGTTACCCTGGAGGTTTTGCACAAATTATTACTAATTTGATGATTAATTCGTTTGTGCATGGTTTTGACGAGCGGAAAACGGGAGAGATAACTATTAATTTTCAGCTAGAAGGAGAGGAAATGATTCTAGAATATATGGATAATGGTCGGGGGATAAATTCAGATAATTTAAAGAAAATCTTCGAGCCATTTTTTACAACCAAACGAAATCAAGGTAACACAGGATTAGGTTTACATATTGTTTATAATTTAGTTAATCAGCAATTTAAAGGAACGATAAAATGTGAAAGTAAGGAGGGAGTTGGGACAAAGTTTATCATCAGGTTTCCGATTAGTAAAGATTTGTCTATACCAATTTAGTTATTTTTGGCGATCGCGTCAGCTTTGTAAATAGTTTAGCTAGTAACTCACAAGAATGATTGTAGTTAATTATTAAGGAGAATAACTAATGACAGAAAGGGAGGAAAACTCACCTTTATCTGAAGATGAAGGAGATCGAGATTTAGTCTTTGCTGAAGAAGAAATAGCACAATTTGCGTCAACAGATACCTACTGGAAGTTATTAATTGTCGATGACGATCGCCAGGTTCATGATGTCACTAAATTGTCCTTAAAAAACTTTACTTTTGCATGTAAAAAAATCAACTTTTTTAGCGCTTATACTCAACAAGAAGCTCAACAAATTATTAATAATCACCCGGATATCGCGGTAATTTTACTTGATATAGTAATGGAAAAAAATGATTCGGGCTTAGAATTAATTAATTATATCCGTAACTCCCTCAAAAACGAACTAGCACGTATTATTATTCGCACCGGACAGCCCGGTCAAGTTCCCGAAAGTACAGTTATTATTAACTACGATGTAAATGACTATAAAACCAAAACTGAATTAACTAAATCTAAGCTAGTAAC
Source organism: Oscillatoria salina IIICB1 (assembly GCF_020144665.1). Taxonomy (NCBI): domain Bacteria; kingdom Bacillati; phylum Cyanobacteriota; class Cyanophyceae; order Oscillatoriales; family Oscillatoriaceae; genus Oscillatoria; species Oscillatoria salina. The sequence goes on from NZ_JAAHBQ010000023.1 coordinate 74,740, forward strand.
AGCAGTAGTCACAGCTTTAAGAGCTTTTCAAGAAATCGAAAAACTAGATCGAGATAAAGAAAATTTAGAAGCAATAGTTACCGAACGTACTCAAGAGTTGAGAACCAAAGAAGCTTTATTAGCTGAAGCACAAAAATTAGCAAGCTTAGGTAGTTACGAATATAACGTAATAACTGAAAAAGTAACCTGGAGTGAAGAGGTTTTCCATATTTTTGGACTAGAACCAGAACGAGGAGAACCGAATTTAAAACAATATTTACGAAGAATTCATCCCGGGGACAGAAAAATGTGGCTACAAGCGTTAAAACAAGCACTTAAATCAGGTCAAGGTTGTGAACTTGATTTTAGAATTATACGACCGGATAATTCAGTGCGATATGTTTACAGCAAAGGAAAAGTAACTAAAAATCCTTTTGGAAAAATAATCAAAATATTCGGGACTATACAAGATATTACCGCTCGCAAAGAAACTGAAGCTGCGTTAAAAAAAGCACGAGAAGCCGCCGAAGCTGCTAACCGTGCTAAAAGCGATTTTCTTGCTAATATGAGTCACGAACTTCGCACTCCTTTAAATGGAATTCTCGGCTATGCGCAAATTTTACGCCGGGAGAAAAATTTTACTCCTAAACAAAAAGAAGGTATTAACATTATCTACCAGAGCGGTTCTCATTTACTAAATTTAATTAACGAACTCTTAGATATTGCTAAAATTGAAGCCCAAAAATTTGAACTTTATCCTACGGATTTATCTCTTAGTTTATTGCTGCAAGAAGTGGTTGAGCTTTGCAGCCTTCGTGCCGAACAAAAAGGAATTTACTTTAATTACATACCCGCTCCCAATTTACCAACCTGGGTTCGCACAGATAAAAAACGACTACAACAAGTTTTGCTTAATCTTTTGATTAATGCAACCAAGTTTACGCAAAAGGGCGGCGTAACTTTTAAGGTAGAAATAATCAACGAAAAAGAGCAAAAAAATGCCAATAGTAATAGCCAAAAAATCAAGTTTCAAGTTGAAGATACAGGTGCGGGCATATCTGCGGAGAAATTACAAAAAATCTTTTTACCTTTCGAGCAATTAGAAGAAACTATACAACGAGGTGAAGGGATTGGGTTGGGATTAGCGATTACCCAACAAATTGTCTCAATTATGGGAGGAAGAATTCAAGTAGAAAGTACCCCTGGTGTGGGAAGCATTTTTTGGTTTGCTCTTGATTTGCAGATTGTTTCAGGACAAATTGAACCTGCACCAGGAAGTATATCGAATAATATCGTTGGCTTTCAAGGAGAAAGTCGCAAAATTTTGGTAATTGACGATATTTGGGAAAACCGCTCTGTAATTATGAGTATGTTAGAACCTCTTGGCTTTGAGATTTTGGAAGCAGAAAATGGAGTTACAGGTTTAGAACAAATTGCCGCAGTTAAACCAGATTTAATTATTACTAATTTAATGATGCCAGTAATGAATGGTTTTGAGATGACTAAGCGGTTGCGAGAGTTACCAGAATATCAAGAAGCAATTGTTATTGCTACAAGTGCTAGCGTTTATGAAGAAGATCGACAAAAAAGTCGAGAATCAGGCTGCGATGATTTTCTTGCCAAACCGATTCAAACAGAAGAATTGTTATTAAAATTACAGAATTTTTTGCAGCTAGAGTGGATTGTTGAACATAATGGAGCTAAGTTAGCCAGAGAAAATCAAGAAAATCAAACCATAGTTGCACCACCGCCAGCAGAACTTGCTAGCTTATATCAAGCTGCTGAAATAGGTGATATCGCGAGGGTAGAAGCAGAAGCTATTCGTATCCAACAGTTAGATGTGCAATATTTGCCTTTTGTTAATAGGTTATTACAACTAGCGCGGGATTTTGAAGAAGAAGAAATTTTTGATTTTGTCGCACAGTTTATGGAGGAGATCTAACAGTTACCGCAACTGTTAGTTATTAGTTATCAACGAGGAACTATGAAAGCTACTCGGCAAAAAACAATTATGATTGTTGACGATCGCCCGAATAATCTCAAGTTGCTTTATAGCTTTTTGCAAGAAGAGGGTTTTCAGGTGTTGGTTGCTAAGTCGGGTGAGAGTGCGCTGCGAAAGTTAGCAAAGGTTTCCCCCGATTTGATTTTATTAGATGTGATGATGCCGGGAATGGATGGGTTTGAAACTTGTCGTCGCTTGAAAGTTATGCGTCGCACTCGAGATATTCCCACGATTTTCATGACGGCACTGACAGATAAACTGGACAAGGTAAAAGGATTTGAGGTTGGGGCTGTCGATTATATAACCAAACCGTTTTGGCAGGAAGAAGTTTTAGCGCGGATTAATTTTCATTTACAATTACGGGCAGCCCATCAAGAATTAGCACAGAAAAATCAACAGTTAGAGCAAGAAATTCGCTCGCGCGAACAAGCAGAGGCAGCTTTAAGAGAAAGCGAATCTAAATTGCGCCAAATAGTTAATAGTATTCGCGACTGTTTTTGGATGATAGATGTCCAAATGAAGCAAGTTATTTATGTTAGTCCTGCTTTTGAAGAAATTTGGGGTAGGAGTTGTCAAAGTATTTACGATCGCCGCGAGGTTTGGCTGGAATCTATCCATCCTGAAGATCGACAAAAAGTAGTAAGTTTCTTGGGGGAAATTGAAAAAGGCGAAACTATCGAACAAGAATATCGCATTGTTCGTCCGGATGGAGCGGTGGTATGGGTGCTAGATCGGTGTTTTCCAGTTCGTAACTCGTCAGGAGAAGTTTATCGTTTTGCCGGGATTTGTCGCGATATTACCGCACGCAAACGTACCGAACAAGAATTGCAATATCGTTTATTATTGGAGAAAGTTTTAGCAAAGGTATCAAAAGAATTAGCGACAACTGAAGCGGTAAATTTCGAGCAAATTTTGAAAACACTGGCGATCGCTGTGGATGCAAATATTGCTTATCTTACTCGTTTCCGGGCTGATGGCAAAATCGCTGAGGGAATCTCGGAGTGGTGCTGCGGTCAAATTTCCGCTCCGGTTGAGAATTGGCAAAATGTCGATATTTTTCGATTTCCTTGGTTGATTCAACAGTTGCAGAAAAAAGAAAGTGTGGCGATCTCTGATGTGGAGAAAATGCCAGAAATGGCGTTAGGAGAAAAAAAATTCTTGCAACAACTCGATATTTGTTCCCTGGTGGTCGTGCCAATTTTTACTCACTCTGGAGAAATCTGGGGAATGATTGGCTTTAATAATACCAAAAACAACCGCAAAAATTGGGCTTACGAAGATGTACAATTGCTGGAAGTAGCCGGGGAAATGATTTATAGCTGGTGCGATCGCGCCTCGGCTTGGGAAAAACTCCGGGCTAGCGAAGCGTTATATGCGAGTATTTTTAATCATTCTCTGGAAGCGATTTTTCTCTTAGATGTATTGGCTGAGAATGAGTTTGCTTATGCTCAAGTTAATCCTTCTCAAGAAAAAGTTTTAGGTAAACCTGCATCGGAGCTAGTAGGGAAAAATTTAATTGAAGTGCTACCAAGCACCGAAGCAGCTAAACTCCAAAAACGCTGTCAGGAAGCAATTCTTCGTCAAACTCCTCTTCACTACGAAGAAAGCCTCGTACTTCCAAATGGAATTTCGATCTGGTTAACTTCTTTAGTCCCGATAACTGATGCTACTGGTCGTATTGTACAGTTACAAGGTAGTGCTAGAGATATCACCGCAGAATCCCGCCAGCGTCAAGAGTTAGCTCGCTCGAATACCGAACTCGAACAATATGCTTATGTGGTTTCCCATGATTTACAAGCGCCTTTAGGAACGATTGCTAGTTACGTGCAATTGTTGCAAAAACGCTATCAAAATCAACTTGATGCCAAAGCCGACAAGTTTATTAACAATATTTTGAGTAGTACGCTGCGAATGCAACAGCTAATTAATGATTTGTTAGAATATTCGCGAGTAGGTAGAAATCAAAAACCATTTACCCTCACTGATTGTAACCAAGTCGTTATCGAAGTTAAATCTAATCTCCAAGCCGCGATCGCCAAAAATCAAGTGAGAATCGATTGCGAACAACTCCCTCTGGTGATGGCAGATCGTCAAAGATTGGTACAGCTATTTCAAAATTTAATTGGTAATGCGATTAAATACCGCCGCGAAGAGCCACCTGTAATTGCGATCTGTGCTTCTTTTGGAGGAAGCGAATGGCTTTTTGCTGTTAGCGATAATGGTATCGGGATCGAAGCTAAGTATCGAGAACGCATTTTTCAAATTTTTCAGCGCTTACATACTTCTACCGAATACCCTGGTACTGGGATTGGTTTAGCTCTTTGTCAAAAAATTGTTCAACTTCATGGTGGAAGTATTTGGGTTGAATCTCAACTCGGTAAAGGTTCAACTTTTTACTTTACTTTGCTCGTTCGCTGAAAAAATTTTAAGATTTGTTTACATTGTTTCTTTAAGTAGATATAGGTTATATTCTAATTATGGACAAAGGTTAGCTTAAAAAAAATAGCGAAAAGCTAAAACTGAAAAAAAAAATAGCAAAATTATTAAATTAACTCGTGCTTACCTCTAACCAATCTCTCAAAATCCTGCTAGTAGAAGATGAAGCCGCCGATGCTGATTTGATCGGAGAACTTTTAGGTGATGTTTATCATACTAGGTTTGAACTAAAAGCTGTGGCTCGTCTGGAGCAAGCGATCGAATTTTTGCAACTCGAACAGTTTGAAGTGATTTTGTTAGATTTATCTCTCCCCGATAGTAAGGGATTAGATACTCTCATCAAAGTGAAAGAACAAGTAAAAACTATTCCAGTAGTAGTTTTAACTGCTCTAAATGATGAAAATTTAGCGATTGAAGCAGTGCGTGCAGGAGCGCAAGATTATTTAGTTAAAGGTAAATTTAGCGAGGATTTATTGATTCGTTCGTTACGTTATGCTATCGAACGCCAGCGAGCAGAAGAAGCGAATCGCCAACAAGCTCAAAGAGAGCGTCTTTTAAGCAAAATAGTCGATCGCATCCGTCAATCTTTACAATTAGAAGAAATTCTCCAAACTACGGTTGCTGAAGTACAACAATTTCTCAAAACCGATCGAGTTTTGATTTATCGTTGTTATGATGGCTGCGCCGAGCTGGCAGCCCGCTCGCCAGAATCAGGCAAAATTTTGGTGGAAGCTATGAGCGCAAATAGTTGTTGTGGAAATACAGAAGCACTGTTGAACAACTTAGTGCTTCCTTGGGTTTGTCAGCAAGATAGCCAATGGATTCAAGTCTTAGAAGATGTTAACTCTCAAATGAGCGCTGAAGATTTACAAACGATTAATTGTCGTCAAGTTAAAGCAGTGTTGACTGTACCAATTTGGCAAACAGGTGAATGGAAAGAGCAGGTAAATTCAATCTGGGAAAAAGAAGATAACTGTGGTGGAGAAGCAAAAGTTATTCGAGAAAATAAACCTCAACTTTGGGGAATTCTGACAGCACATCATTGTCGTAGTGCTAGAGAATGGCAAGAGTGGGAAATTAAATTTTTAAGACAACTCGCGGCTCAAGTGGCGATCGCCATTCAACAATCAGAACTTTGTCGGCAGTTAAAGCTAGCTAACCAAAAATTACATCAACTGGCAACTAGCGATCCTTTAACCGGAGTCGCTAACCGCCGCAAATTCCAGCAAGTTTTGCAACAAAGCTGGCGACTAGCCCTGAAAGAGCAAAAACTTTTATCGATAATTATCTGCGATATCGATTTTTTCAAAAATTACAACGATTACTACGGTCATCTTGCTGGCGATGCTTGTTTGCAGCAAGTGTGTCAAGCGATCGCCAAAGCGAGCAAAAATACTGCTTCTGTACTTGCACGTTACGGTGGGGAAGAGTTCATCGCTCTGCTTTTGGATTACGATCTCAAAACGGCGATCGCGATCGCCGAACAAATGCGCCAGCAAGTAGAATCACTGAAATTACCTAATTTTCAATCTTCTCCTAACCAATATGTCACTATTAGTTGCGGTGTTGCTAGTACGATTCCTTCCGTAAAGCTATCAGTTTCTTCCTTAATTAAATCCGCAGATGTGGCTCTTTATCAAGCAAAAGCACTAGGTAAAAATTGTATTTATTCTACTTTCTATCCGCCTGAAGTTGACTACAACTCGCTCAGACCGATTTTACAGATTAATTCCTAAGTCTCTGCCAAATTTCTGAAATCTACTAATTAGTAGTTTTTCTCATCAACTTGACAAAATCTTTACTTCAACCATCTACACTTTACGAACAAGCGCAAAAAGAAATTAGCAAATCTCAGCAGGCGATCGCTGCTCTGAGAAAATCCGCAGCTAGAGAACCTCCTCTAGCACAATCAGGACAAATAGTCAAGGACTCTACCTCAAATCTAAGAATGTCTATTTGACCCATTTTTTACCACTAATACAATCGGCGTAAGTTTTATGAAGAGGAAGCCGATCTTTTCCGCAATGCTGCTAGCAACTGCGGTCTAACCGCTTTTGCCCATTCCTCGAAATTAAAGTCTTGTTGTTCGTTAATTTTTTGTTGATTTTTAGAAGTTTGGGATAAAGTGTTTGCTTCCATTAGTAATGCCTAAACATAGCTACAGACATCTCCATTTTTAAATAAGTTATTCTCCTTTGTCTATGCCTTTAGGCAGACTATTGGGCAAATTAATGCGCTTCATGAATTAATTTGATGCGATCGCCGAATAAAAAATTTTCTGCTTATATTGACTTTTTAGTCAACGTAAATTATCTTAGCTAATATAGCAGAGAACGAGATGGCTCAAGACATCCTAATTTTCGGAAAACCTTACTAGCATAAGCTCTTATCGTTGTTTACTGTTCACTGCTATAAGTCTTTCGGGATCGGCAAAAACAAGGAAGCATTGCCATGAAATTAAACAAAATTGATTTAACCAAGATTGTTGCTGTGGGACACGAACAAGACAAACTGGGATTGTTAATCGATCGCGGCAAAGATGTAGAGTATGTCGAAATTTCAGCCCCTACCGCAGCGTATCAAGGGCTACAACAAGTCAACAATCTAGCAGCAGGTAAAACAATTACGAGGGAACCAGTTAATTCATCAATGGCAGCCGCGATCGCCTATAACCAAACAGAGAAAAAATTGCAGGTAGAATTCTTAAGCGGCTCAGTTTATCAATACGATAACGTCGAAGCAGAAATTTGGCAAGAACTACGCTACTCCGACTCAACGGGAAAGTATTACAACAGCAGAATTAAAGGACAATATTCTTGTCAGCGTATCGATGAGGAAACTGTAGCAGAAAGTGGCACATTTGAAATTAAAAAAAAACCTTAAAATTGCAATAATTAGGTTGCGCGAGATTCCTGGAAAACGAAACTTAAATCGAGAATCTCGCCCTAACTATATTCTTTTAAAATGTAAACTAGCGTCGCGTTAAACTCTTCGTATTCTCCCGTAGAATTTGTTTCTTGAAAAGCATCAATTAATTGTTGTATCTCTTCATTTGTTAAAAACTCAATTCCATCTAAAATACCTTCAATCGCTTTTTCACGCATCGCCCTTAGTTTCGGAATATTTAAACCAAGTTTCTCGATAGTTGTCTCAGCCGCAGCTTGTTTTTCAGAATCTTCAGTTGGCAAAAATTGTCCATCAACAGTATATCTAAAAAAATCAACACAGTTCGGTTTCAGAGGAGAAATTATTAGCTTTTCCTCATACCATTCTCCTTTCTTATGTCCACAATGAACTGGTATAGGAGGTGGTTTTTCACTTTCCCCTTGACAAGAAGCCAGCAAATTTGAATATTCCAATGCTAACTCAGGATATTGAGTTCGAGGTTGAAAATGTTCGAGATGACTGCTATCGATATTTCTAGTAATTCGTCTTCCGCAGTAACAACAAATAAATCCTTGTTCTTGTAGCAAAGCATCGTGAACAATTGGTTTTTCTGGTTTCTGAAAATTATCCCAATTAGGTTGCCAATTTTCATTTCCAGAAGCTTTCCACTCAGTAAATTCTTGCGGTTCTTGACCCTTTTTGATATATCTCATCGATTCAGAATTTCTTGGCGTCGAATTGATACGCCCGCTTTAACTAATTCTGGTTCATCTGTGCCAATTTGATCGGCAATTTCTTGACGTAATTGTTTCGCACGATCGAGATTATTGCTATCAATAAGTCGAAATAATTCTAAAAGAAGTTCTTTGATTTTTTGAGGACGTTCGGGAACGTTCATCAAATCTTCTAAAATACGATTACTATCTCTACCATAGGAATTTTCGGGACGCTGGGCGACAATACCGTCTGGCGTTGCTTCTAAAATGTAAATACTTTCCGGTTTTACCTGACTAATTACTTGGGGCGAATGAGTAGTAACAATAAATTGACAATTAGGGAAAGTTTGTGTTAAAGCGGAAATAATTTTACGTTGCCATGCTGGATGAAGGTGTAATTCGATTTCGTCAATAAGAACAACACCGCTACCCTGAAGTGGATCGGTTAAACTAGGATTAGCGATCGCTAATCTTCTCGCTAAATCTCCAGCCATCGCTAGTAAACATTTTTCCCCATCAGATAACTGATTGACAATCAATTCTTCACCTTGTTTAATTACAGTCATTCGTAAAGGAGAACGTCTCACTCGCAAGTTAGTAAAACCCTCCATTAGAGAAGAAATTGCTTCTCTTACCGCTTCTAGTCGTTTATCTCGGTAATCTGGATTATCTCGTCTTTCTTCATTTTCTAAATCTTCTACAATTCTAAACCATTGAAAGAAACTCTCAAAACCAATTTTCACTCCCTCAAGCGCATTATCATAAGCATCTTTTAGTTGGAAAGAATCAGTTTGAGAACTTTCTAACGGAATCTCAAAAATTCCCCTATTTACTGAATAATAAACCAAAATAGGATTTTTAAAGTTGATACGGAGAAGATTAATTTCATTTATTAATAGTTGTGGATTCAGGATTTGACCACGTACTTTCGTAGATAAATTCCAGCTAACTTCTTCAGATTGATGTGAAATTGTGATTTCATTTTCTAAATTTTCGCATCCATTTTTTATGTCTCGCTTATTAAAAATACGTTTATATTTGATAGGAGGCGATTTTTGCTCCGATCGAGTAGTCAATCTAGGTAATTGGGGAACTGCAAATTTCGATGACGTACTCAATGAGGTTTTAATTTTAGGTATCAGATTCCGATTAACTAAATACTCTACAAAATGAGATAACATAATCGCTAGACAATCAAGTATACTTGACTTTCCGACACCATTAACACCAATAAATACAGTTGGTTCGTTTTCATCAAACTCTATTGTTAAATCACCTATGCCGCGAAAATTACTTATCTTTAGCTGCTTTACTCTCATTATTCTAAGTAAATTTATTAGATTTTAACTGCTATTTATTAGTCACTTTTCCCCATTTAACTATGCTGCAAAACTTCATATTGTTCCCGATCAATTCTTCCTGCTTCGTACAAAGTCTCAGTAATTTCAGAAATATTTAACACAGAATGTCCCCGATAACCACTAGCTTGTAATCTATCTTTAACACCGCCTTCGTGGTCAAGGAAAACGACAATATCTTCAACAATTAAACCACCAGACTTAATTTTTTCTGCACCTTCGATCGCGCTTTTTCCACTAATCAGAATATCATCGACAACCACAACTTTTTCCCCTGGATTAAAATGACCTTCAATTACTCGGCGAGTTCCGTGTGCCTTAACTTCTTTGCGCGGGAAAATCATCGGATGATGCAAACGTAAAGATAACCCGGTTGCTGTTGGTAATGCGCCATAAGGTATACCAGCAATGCGATCGAATGTCAAGGTTTTAAGGATGTTCGCATAAGCATTGAGAACTTGGTTAAAAATTTGCGGATTAGAAATAATTTTTCGCAAGTCAATATAATAAGAAAATGTTGCCCCGGAAGCTTGAACGTACTCGCCAAAAAGTATGCAACCGAGGTCATATAATTGCAGAATTAAATCTTGATAAGGATGCTCATTTAAGAAACAAACATTCGGCATCCAAAGGTCGCAAGTAGAACCTTCTTGGACAACTTTACTTCTAATTTGATTAACTTTTTCGTTGAGAGATTTAATTTTGGGAACGGGATTTTTACCGCTTAAAATATCTTGAGGTATGGGAATAAGTAAACCCTCACCACTACTATTCAAACCTGCTGTTAAAAGTTGGTTTAGATCGCCATTTTCAGCCCAAATACTTCTAGCGAGGATAAGTCTTTCTGGTGCGATCGCGCGTACTTTCGCTAAAATATCTGGAGTAGTCGTCCCTATTTCCAAGCATACCTGTTCCGGAGTTCCCCAGTTTTTCGCTTCTTGGACTACTTGCAAGTATAAAGGAGAATCTTCCCTCGGATAAGCTTGAATTGCAACTGCGGCGGGATTAGATGTGCGACACTGGACAAAGATAGCCTTGTCAGAAGAAAGTAAAAAAGGTGCAACTAAATCTTGTCCAGCATAAGGATTAATCGTCACCGCGTCTACTTGCCAAATCTCGAACGCAGTTTCAGCAAAAATAGTGCTAGTGTTAAGATCGCCATGTTTAGCATCGAGAATCACCGGAATGGTGTCAGGAATAACTGCTAAAATCCTTTGTAACAAATCTAATCCCGCAGCACCAAGACACTGATAGAAACCCAAATTAGGTTTATAAGCACAAACAAGATCGGCAGTTTGCGTTACCAGCGATCGCAGCCAAACCTCTAAACTTTCTACCAGATTATCATCCTTCTGGTAGCTTGGGGGCAACATTTCCGGATTAGGATCGAGTCCCACAACCAGTAAACTATGATTATGCGCGATCGCGTTATTTAATTTCTCAACAAAACTCATTTCACCCATCACCCAACCACCAAAAATTACGATGAAGACAACCGACTATTTTCAGAGATTATCTCAGTATAATCGCTGGATGAACGACCGACTTTATACAGTTTGTGAAACTATTCCCGATTCACTGCGAAAAGAAGATCGCGGCGCATTTTTCCATTCTATACACGGGACACTCAACCATATTTTACTCGCAGATCGACTTTGGTTAGCTCGATTTCAGCAGCGATCGTTCCCCATTAACTCTCTTAACCAAGAATTATACGCTGATTTTGCCGAACTGCGTCAACAACGTCAACAAACTGACATAGAAATACAAACTTGGGTTGACTCACTCACCGACGAAAAACTAGCCGCACCTTTTCAATTTAACAGCTTATCTCGCCAAAGAGAATGTATCTTTCCTTTATGGCACGTAACTACCCACTTTTTCAACCACCAAACCCATCATCGCGGTCAATTGACAACATTATTAAGTCAATGCGGTTATGATTTTGGCGTAACTGATTTACTTTGGCTACCAGACACAGAAATCTAAGCAAACATTACCTACTGCGCACAAAATTAAATCTAGATTTACTTCTCAAGGAGATTACTCAACCAACCTTACTCAACTATGATTTAACTGTAATTTACTCAAACTAATCCATGACTAAAAAGCGTATTTTAATTTGGTATCGCAACGACTTACGCCTCCACGATTGCGAACCATTATATAACGCACTCGAACAAAAAGCCCAAATAATTCCCTTTTATTGTTTTGACTCCAGAGACTACGGAAAAACTAGCTACGGTTTTCCCAAAACTGGCTCGTATCGCGCCCAATTTATCATTGAAAGTGTAACAGACTTACGCAATTCTCTCCAACAGTTAAGCAGCAATTTAATTATCCGTCAAGGTTTACCAGAAATTGTCATTCCAGAAATAGTCAAACAACTCAAGATCGATCTCGTTTATTATCACGAAGAAGTCACCACTGAAGAGTTAGCAGTAGAAACAGAATTAGACAAACTCGGAGTTGATTTAGTCGCTTTTTGGGGAGCAACTTTACATCACATCGATGACTTACCATTTGAGATTAGCAACACACCCGAAATATATACTCAATTTCGCAAACAGGTTGAAAAATCCTCAATTGTTAATCCTCCCTTTCCTCCCCCAAAAACTTTGCCTCAGCTACCAGAAATTGAACCCGGTGCAATACCTAAAATCGCAGAATTAGGACTCGAACCACCAGTTTATGACGAAAGAGCAGCTTTACATTTTCAAGGCGGTGAAAGCGCAGGCAAAGCCAGATTAGAACAATATTTGTGGCAAGAAAATTTACTCAAAGATTACAAACAAACCCGCAATAAAATGTTAGGTGCAGATTATTCCTCAAAGTTTTCTCCTTGGTTAGCTAGGGGATGTTTATCGCCTCGCTATATTTACGAAAAAGTGCAGAAATACGAACGAGAAAGAGTAAAAAATGATTCTACCTATTGGCTGATTTTTGAGCTACGTTGGCGCGATTATTTTCGCTTTATTTGCAGCAAACACGGCAATAAAGTATTTTATCAATCGGGAATTAAAGGATTAGATATTGACTGGAAAGAAGACTGGGAAAGATTCACCCTTTGGCAAGCAGGAAAGACAGGCTTCCCCTTAGTTGATGCGAATATGCGCGAAATTTCCGCAACCGGATTTATGTCTAATCGTGGCAGACAAAATGTGGCTAGTTTCTTAACCAAAAATTTAGGAATTAATTGGCAAATGGGTGCAGAATGGTTCGAGTCACTACTGATAGACTACGATGTTTGTAGTAACTGGGGTAATTGGAATTACGTTGCTGGTGTCGGAAATGATGCCCGTGGTTTTCGTTTTTTTAATATTATCAAACAATCGAAAGATTACGACCCAGAGGGCAAATATTTGCGGCATTGGCTACCGGAACTTGCTTCTTTACCAGCCAAAAAAATACACGAACCGTGGCAATTGTCAAGGGAAGAACAAAGTAAATTTGGTGTGATACTTGGTGTCGATTATCCTCAGCCCGTGGTTAATTTATTTAAGTCAGCAAAAGCTAACGAAAAAATCTACAATGCTGCTGCAAATAAAGTGGATTAATTGTTTTTTTAATTGAATGTAAAAATCTAGCAATCCTCAATTAGTTGTCAGAAGATTCTTTGGCACTTAAGCCACTGCCAAAAATGAATTAATAGGAGGATTGCTAAATTTTTCAGTTAGGGTGCATCAATCGATCGATTTATTGCTAAAATCAAATTAAGATTAGGTTGCTGACATAACCTATTGAGAATAAGAATCCTATGAATTCGGTAACTATAGACTTCAACCCAATTATCAAAATAAGCGACGAGCAATTTTACCAACTCTGTCGCGCAAATCCCGAGCTAAAATTTGAACGAAATGCTGATGGAGAAATAATCATTATGTCACCGACGGGAGGAGAAACGGGAAACTGGAATGCTGAATTAACGATTGAGTTCGGAATTTGGAATCGTCAAACCAAGTTAGGGAAAGTATTTGATTCTTCTACTTGTTTCAAACTTCCTAATAATGCAAATCGTTCTCCGGATGTAGCTTGGATTAAACAAGATCGCTGGGATGCACTTACTGATAGCCAAAAAGAGAAATTTCCGCCGATTGCACCTGATTTTGTTTTAGAATTAATGTCGCCTAACGATATCTTAAAGGTAACTCAGGATAAAATGAAAGAATATCTCAAAAATCAGGTAAAATTAGGTTGGTTACTGAATCCAAAAACTCGCAAAGTAGAAATTTATCGTTTGGGAAAAGCAGTAGAAATTTTAGACGATCCTGCCGAAATTTCTGGAGAAAATGTTTTACCTGGTTTTGTACTGAGATTAGCAGTAATTTGGGCTAATTAAAGATTTCTAGTTATTCTTCCTGGACAAAAAATATCCCTAAGCTAACATTAGCATAGAGATAAATTAGACCATAACTAAACGTTGTAGTGATATAACAATTATGTACTTAGCGATCGCCTAAAGATCCTCTTCAACTATTTCAGAAAGTGAAATTAAGGTCATCTGAGTCCGAACAACCTTCTTTGATTTTCGCGATAAACTCTCCATAAGCTGCTAGCTGCTGTTGTTGTAAAGTATCTTGTTCGTTTTTAATTCTCAATAAGTAACTTTTAAGTCTGGCATATCGCCACCCTGTTTGTACTCCTAACTCAAAAGTATCAGTAGTTTTTTGCTTATTCCCCGAAGTTAAATTATCGATCAAAGCCTTTAGCTTGGAGGAGTTTGCCCGTTTTTTCATCACTCTACGCTCTGATTTACCTTCAAAATAACCTTGCCAAAAACTAGCTTGAAGATCGGCAGATTGAAACTTATCTTTATACTCAAAAATTACTTTTTGTAAAGCGAGGAGGTCTTCTTTTCTCGCTTGGGACAGATTATCTTTTGGCTGGTACTTTTGCCATAAGGAAGCCAATTTCTTAATTGCGATCTCAAATTTTCTCAAGTTGGCGTTAGGATCGTTGGTAGGCTGTATTAATTCCATGTCTAACCAAGTTGGTGTCGGAGTGAACTATTGATTAATCATCTATTTTAAACCCTACGGGGCAGATTATGTAACTCAAAACATAACAGATGTTTAAATAATACTCCTTCCGTCCTGACGCAGATTTTTTTGATTATCAAAGCTGCTGTTTTTCCGAGAGAGTATAATTTAAATTAATTTTGTGCGTAAAAATACAGTTAAAAATGGTCAACTGAGAATAATCTTTTACCAAAGAAGAAGAAGTAATGGCTGCGCCGACAAGAGCGGTATCTACGATCTCGCCCTTTACCTCAGCTAGTCAAAGAAGGCAGAAAACTAACGATTTGCGGAAAAGTAATAATCAAGATTAGCACGAACACCTGAAGAAAAATAAACGGAATTACCCCGCGATAAATTTCTTCAGTTTTAACTTCCGGGGGTGCTACTCCACGGAGGTAAAACAAAGCAAATCCAAAAGGTGGCGTTAAAAACGAAGTTTGCAAATTTGCCCCTAAAATTACTCCATACCAAACTAAATCAATCCCCAATGCCTTTGCCACGGGCAAAAATATTGGCACAACGATAAAAGCAATTTCAAAGAAATCGATAAAAAAGCCCAAAATAAAGACAGCTAACATACTGACAAGCAAAAAGCCAAATTGACCACCGGGCAAATTCGCCAGAAGATCGAACATAAAGCGATCGCCATGCAAACCACGAAACACCAAGCTAAACGCTGTCGAACCAATCAAGATAAAAATGACCATCGTGGTAATTCGCAGCGTACTGTCGCAAACTTGTTTCAAAGCTGCCCAATTCAACTGACGATTAAACAAAGCTAGCGCGATCGCGCCCAAGGAACCCACTGCACCCGCTTCGGTGGGCGTAGCAATCCCGAAAAAGATACTTCCCAACACCAACAAAATCAACAACAACGGCGGGATCATCACCAAGAAAACTCTCACCCACAAATCCTTCCCGCTTATTTCTCGCACCTGTGCAGGTAAAGCAGGTGCAACACTCGGCTTCAAAAACGCCACCACAATTACGTGCAGCGCAAACGCCGCCGCCATCAATAAACCCGGAAGCAACGAACCAATAAACAAATCTCCCACGGAAATTCCCAACTGATCCGCCAAAACCACCAAAACTACACTCGGTGGAATAATTTGTCCTAAAGTTCCCGAAGCCGCAATCACCCCAGTCGCCAACTCCTTGCTATAACCGTAGCGCAACATAATCGGTAGAGAAATCAATCCCATCGCTACCACCGTCGCCGCTACCACACCAGTAGTCGCCGCTAGCAAAGCACCCACCAACACCACAGCCAGCGCCAAACCGCCTCTCAGTCGCCCGAACAAAATCCCCATTGTTTCCAGCAACCTCTCAGCAATTCCCGTCTTTTCCAACATGGCACCGAGAAAAATAAAATAGGGAATTGCCAGCAGCGTGTAATTCGACATAATATTAAAAATTCGCCCTGGCATCGCCGTCATAAAGGCTGGGTTAAATACACCTAAACTTACACCGATCGCGCCGAAAACCATTGCCGCGCCGCCCAGGGAAAATGCCACTGGATAACCACCAGATAACAACACTAACGCCCCAGCAAACATTACTGGTCCTAGCCAGTCATAACCCATGACTTTTTTCTCCTTGAGTTTTGACTACTCTCTAAAAATTGCCCAATTTTTAATCGCCTCAGAAATTCCTTGCAGAATTAGCAAGACAAAGCTAATAATAATCATCGATTTAATCGGATAACGAGGCAAGCCACCTGGATCGGGAGATTGTTCAAAAATTACCCAAGAATTCAACGTCCATTCCCAAGAAAAATAAATCACCATTAAGCAGAAAGGAATCAAAAAGAGTAAAGTCCCAATCAAATTAGCTAAAGCTTTTCGCTTCGGACTCCAGTCTTTATAAAACAAATCTACTCGCACGTGATCGTCATGCTTCAGTGCATAAGCCGCACCTAATAAAAACACTAGATCGAACAAATACCACTGAATTTCAATTAAAGCATTTGAGGTTAAATTTTGCCCTAGCCAACGCCCTAAATATCTCCCCAAAACATTCCAAACTCCAACCAATACCATCACCAAGACTAGCCAATAAACCAAGCGTCCGATCCATTGGTTAATTGTATCGATTATGCTCGCTATTTTAAGTAAGATTTGCATTGTTTTTCCCGCAGATTAACACAGATTAACGCGGATAGAGGCAAAAGTTATCTGCGTTTATCGGCGTTCATCTGTGGTTCGCTGTGAGTTATATTATGCAACGCTGCGGAAATTTTGCTGCAATACTTCGCGAATAATTTCTGATGATACATCTCCAGTGACGATCGCTTCGCCAATCCGAGTCGGTAATACGAAGCGAATTTTTCCAGCCCTGACTTTCTTGTCGCTTTTCAATGCTGCTAAAATTGCGTCAATCTCTAGCATTAAGGGTACTTGTGTCGGTAATCCTGCTTTTTCGATTAACGCATTTTGGCGCTGGGCATCTTCGTGGCTCCACAGGTTAATTTTAGCAGCTATTTCTCCGGCTAAGACCATGCCAATGCCTACTGCTTCGCCGTGGTTAATTAAACTATACCCGGTTAAGCTTTCGATCGCGTGGGCGATCGTATGTCCGTAATTGAGAATTGCTCGCAATCCTGATTCTTTTTCGTCTTTACTTACCACATCTGCTTTTGCTTGGCAAGAATGAGTAATAATTGTTTGCAATAAGTCTGGCTCTAAGTAGTCTAAATTATCCAGGATCTCGCTTTTTTCCAAGGCGGCGAATAATTCGGCATCCCAAATTACACCGTATTTAATTACTTCTGCCATTCCTGCCCGAAATTCGCGGGCTGGAAGGGTTTTTAACACTTGCGGATCGATTAATACCAATCGCGGTTGGTGGAAAGCACCAATTAAATTTTTGCCTTTGGGATGGTTGACTCCGGTTTTGCCGCCAATGGAAGCATCTACCATTGCTAAGAGGGAAGTTGGCACTTGCACTACTTTAATCCCGCGCAGCCAGGTAGCTGCGGCAAAACCTGTCATGTCGCCAATTACGCCGCCGCCTAATGCGACTAAGGTTGAGGAGCGTTCGAGATAGTTGGCTAAGGCGGTATCATAAATTTGTTCGATACTAGCGAGGGTTTTATACTCTTCACCTGCGGGAATCATTTGGCTGGAGACATCAAAGCCCGCCGCTTCGAGAGATTTTACTGCTGTTGCTCCGTAATGAGCGAAGATCTCTGGATTTGAGACTACTAGCACTTTTTTGCCTAATTTTAGCTTTTTCAGCTTGTTACCGAGTTGGGCGAGACTACCGGGCGCGATCGCGACTTCGTAGTAATCTTGGGGTAAGTTAACGTGAATCACTGATGGCATAAAAATTTCCTAAATCTAGAAATTACTTGTTAAGTTAACAACCTATTTTCGCTTTTATCTTGACAAATTATGGCTTTTGTGAATCAAAATTGATTTTTAATTCGCTCTTTAGCTATGTGACGAAACAGGCTAAAATATGATGACATTAAACGCGCCTTTGGTTATAGGCTCTTAGCAAATCAAGGCGGCTCGCTGTTTAGCTAACCAATTTTATACTTTTGGAGGAAAAATGTTAATTTCGATTCCTGGTACTATTGCTTACTTTGGCTTTTTATTCGCTTTTACTGTTCTTGCTTTGGGAATGTATTTTACCTTCCGCGCCATCAAACTGATCTAAATAGTTTTCACAGAATTAGATATAGGTTGAACTGTGATTACCAAGTTAAGGGAAAACAGTCAACCGATTGGCGATTTTTGATTGAGAGAAAAGGCGATCGCCACACTGTAAAATTCAACGTGACTGATAATTTAATTGTTTAGCTGCTGACTGCTCAATTATTGTCGGAGAGTCAATTACTGAAGTATCTTTCCCCACCTCTCGCTTGGCTTTTTCCTTCACCGTCGTTACCACTTGACGCGCGACTGTCATTGTTTGGGGTAATACTCCCACCAACTGCGCTAAAACTTCGTCAGGTACATTTTGCAGCGATTCTAAACCGCAGTATTTTTCCAGCATTACCAGCAATATTTTCGCACGTTGCAAGGGAATCGGATTCACAGTTACTTTTTGGATTGCTTTAATCCATCTTTGACGAATTGTAAAAGCTTTTTGGCGATCTATATTCGATTCTGGATACTGCAAACCCAAATTACCAATGGGAATTACCCGCCGACAATCGATATCTAGCATACCACCAACTGCTGCTCCTGGTCCTGCTAAATCTGCATGATGGTTGTGACAAATTATCACCGCGCTGCTGCGAGGAGAGGTAATGCGTAAAAGTTGCCCACTTTGTAAACTTGTTAACAGTTGAGTGGGTTTAATAATTGGATTAGTGATGAGTGCTTTATTTGACATTGAATTTCGCAGCAACTGATTCACCTAGCATTCCTAATTTATATTTTGAGACTGCTCGCACAACTTAGCTGTAGTCTCAAGCTTGTTTATCTGTGATTTAGATCGCAACCTGGCTTAAACAAGAAGAGTTGAAAACCGAAATTTAAGCTCTTTTTTGTAGTCAAAATTACGGAATTTTTCTCAAGGTAGCAAAATTAATACTTTTGCTTATTGTAGAAAGCACGGAAAGGTTTGTCTATAGACTCAGAAAATCTTTACCGTATCTTCATATAACCCAAATATTTAATTTGATTTTGAGAATTGTTTGACGTTAATCGTCTATCCTATTTTTTGAGGATACTCATAATTTAGCATAAAAATCAACAATCATTTTCTCATGCTCAGACATACTTTCTGGGTAAGTCTTTGTCAGGACATATAGCTTCTGCACCTCAACCTTCAACATCAAACTTACCCAGAAAAAATCAACAAAACAATCTAATTTTTACTTATGTGACATACTGCCGTCGCTTCCTTAACAGGTAAGCGCGGGCTTCTTACCAACTCCAGCTATTGCTTCTCCTGGCGGAGACGCTTCGCGAACGGATACTCGGTAAGCTTTAAGGACGGAATGCCCTACCGCCCTGTATTTTACATTTCTTGCAGCGTTTAAGTCCCTACAGATAGATGTATGGCAATTACTACAATTATGTGTTCTATCTTTTAGTGTTTTGGGTACTTTTACACCACAAACACTACAATCAGTAGTAGTACCGTTAGGGTTAACTTCAATCACTTTCACACCAGCTTTTTCAGCTTTGAGTTTTACCATTTGAATCTCCTTTAAGCCATCTTTTGAAGGTTTTATCTACCCTCTCTACGCAGTTTTGTAACACCTGGGATTGGATGTTATTATACTCAGGAAATAAAGATTTATAATTAACCAAATCCCGTTTTTGTTGATAGTAGTTAGGTTGTTCCTTAAGTTCAGGGAGATGGCAAATCATTCGCTATCATCTCATCGCTTTCAAGAGCGGATAAGCGTGAGGCTTCCCGCTCACAAAGCTAAAATTCATCGCTCCACCAAAAGCTAATTTTTGTTAAGCCAAGCAATTAGCAATTGTTGCTAGTACCGAGTCAGCTAAAGCCTGTAAATCGTAGCCTCCTTCAAGTCCGAAGAGAATCCGGCGAGTTATTTGCAGACAATATTTAGTAAAGATGCCATAATCTTCTGGTTGCAAGGAAATTCCGGCTAAGGGATCGGCATCATTAGCATCGTAACCCGCACTAACAATTAACAAATCGGGGTCAAACTTAGTTAAAAAAGGGATAACCCGATCGGCAAAAGCGGCTTGATATTCAGCGATCGCGCTACCCGCAGACATGGGTAAATTCAGGACATTAGCGTACATTCCTCGTTCGGAAGCATTTCCAGTTCCCGGATAACAAGGAGACTGATGCAAGGAAATATAAGCAATTTGGGGATTAGTTTCGAGGAGATATTGAGTACCGTTACCGTGATGAACATCCCAGTCAAGGATCGCCACTCGTTTGATGTTCGGTTGAGTTAAAGCATAATTTGCCGCGATCGCCGCATTGGAAAATAAACAAAAACCCATCCCAGTTCGTCTTTCCGCGTGATGTCCTGGAGGACGTGCTAAGACAAAAACCGGATCGTTGCTAGTGAGGACTCGATCGACTCCATCCAACCAAGCACTAACCGCCAGCATTGCCACATCATAACTTTGAGGAGAAACAGCCGTATCTAGGTCGATCCTGCCGCCACCACCCGTAGCAACTTCCTTGACTAACTGAATATAATCGCGATCGTGTAACTGTTCGAGCCAAAACAGAACATTTCTTTCTTGGGGGGGTGTGGGTAATTGCCAATCAATTCGATCTGCCCAAGGAGCATTTTGGAGAGCCTTTACAATAGCTGTGAGGCGTTCCGGTCGTTCCGGATGAAATCGACCTGTATCGTGAGCGAGAAATTGGTCAGAATAAATGACTGGCAACATGATGCGAGCGCTCTTTGTTTACACAAATTATTTTAATGGCGATCGCCACTAACTGCTTATCCTTTGCTCAATTGTGACATCACTGCCCAAAAAACCAGTCCAAAGGTAATTGCTGCCAAAATCAATTCCATTTGCACGAACCTCCTTTATTGATGCCAGCGCTACGAGATTGAGTAAATGTGCTAAAATAATAAAAGAAAAAGGAAAATATTACCAATTCTCTTCATAAAAAGTAGCACATTTAGCTACTTTTTAGCATTTAGCTAACCGATTTAAATGTTAATGGAGTTTTTCACCCTATGACCTTCTCCTCAGAGCGGATTATCCCGACCGATCTGCGTAATGAAATGTCCAGATCATACCTGGAATATGCAATGAGCGTAATTGTCGGTCGGGCGCTCCCAGATGCAAAGGACGGTCTCAAACCCGTACACCGCCGCATTCTTTACGCTATGTACGAGCTAGGACTGACACCAGAACGTCCTTTTCGCAAATGCGCCCGCGTGGTAGGGGAAGTTCTCGGTAAGTATCATCCTCACGGAGATTCGGCAGTTTACGATGCTCTGGTGCGGATGGCACAAAGTTTCTCGATGCGCGATCCTTTAATTGCCGGACATGGTAACTTTGGCTCGGTGGATAACGACCCGCCGGCGGCGATGCGTTACACTGAATGTCGCTTACAATCTTTGACGACTAATGCACTGCTGCGAGATATTGAGTCAGAAACGGTAGATTTTGTCGATAACTTTGACGGTTCGCAGCAAGAACCAGTAGTTTTACCTGCGAGAATTCCCCAGTTATTGCTTAACGGTGCAAGTGGTATTGCCGTAGGGATGGCGACGAATATCCCACCACACAACTTGGGAGAGTTGATTGAGGGTGCGATCGCCTTAATTCACAATCCAGAAATTAGTGATCCCGGGTTGCGGGAGTTTATTAAAGGTCCCGATTTCCCCACCGGAGGGCAAATTTTAGGCGTGTCGGGAATTAGAGATGCCTATATTACCGGACGCGGTTCGATTACGATGCGAGGTGTGGCTCAAATCGAAACGATCGAACAGCGCGGACGACCCGATCGCGATGCGATTATTATTACCGAACTACCTTTCCAAACTAATAAAGCCGCTTTGATTGAAAAAATCGCCGAAATGGTGAATGATAAGCGCCTGGAAGGTATTTCTGATATTCGCGACGAAAGCGATCGCTCTGGGATGCGAATTGTGGTCGAACTACGACGGGATTCTAATCCTCGCGTGGTTTTGAATAATTTGTACAAGCAAACGCCTCTGCAAATGAATTTTGGGGCGAATATGCTGGCGTTGGTAGATGGCGAACCTCAATTACTCACCCTCAAACAATTTTTGCAGGTTTTCCTCGACTTCCGCATTGAGGCAATTACCAGAAGAACGCAATACGAACTGCGGAAAGCTCAAGAGCGCGATCATCTTTTGCAAGGTTTGTTAATCGCTCTAGAGAATTTAGATGCGGTAATTCGCTTGATTCGTGCGGCTGCTGATAGCGCGACGGCGAAAGCTCAATTGGTCGAACAATTCGGTTTGTCGGAAGTGCAAGCAGATGCAATTCTGCAAATGCAGTTACGCCGTTTAACAGCTTTGGAAGCGGAGAAAATTCTCGCCGAACATGAAGAGTTGCTGCTGAAAATTGCCGATTTACAAGATATTTTGGCAAAACGCGAGCGGATTGAAGCAATTATTGAGTCAGAAGTTACCGAGATTAAAGAAACTCACGCCACTCCCCGTCGCACAGCCATTGTTCCCGATGAAGGCGAAATCCTGGATACGGATTTAATTGCTAATGCTCAGGCGATCGTTTTACTAACCGAACAAGGTTATATTAAACGGATGCCAGTGGATACGTTTGGGGCGCAAAGTCGCGCAACTCGCGGAAAAGCTGCCGCGAAAATTAAGGAAGATGACGGTGTAGAGCATTTCTTGAGTTGCTGCGACCACGACCATGTCTTGTTCTTTAGCGATCGCGGCGTAGTTTACTCGGTTCCAGCTTACCAAATTCCGGCTGGCTCCCGTACCGCACGCGGCGTGCCGATCGTCCAAATGCTCCCGATTTCTCGCGATGAAAAAATTACCTCGATGGTATCTGTCAGCGAGTTTACCGAAGATGAATATTTGGTCATGCTCACTCGCAATGGTTATATCAAGAAAACCGCACTCTCAGCATTTAGTAAAATTCGCGCTAACGGTTTGATTGCTATTTCTCTTGCAGAAGGAGATCAGTTACGCTGGGTACGACTCGCTCGCGAAGAAGACAGCATCATCATCGGTTCTCGTCAAGGTATGGCAATCCATTTTAAAGCAGACCGCCAGCAATTGCGTCCTCTCGGACGTTCCACGCGGGGTGTCAAATCGATGAAACTGCGGAAAAATGACGAAATTATTAGCATGGACGTGATTTCTGCCCAGGTTACTGCTAGTATTGCCACGGCTGCTGACGAAGACGACGATGAGAACAATGAAGACTTGAATAGCGAAGAGTTAATTACCCCAGGTCCTTGGGTGTTAGCCATTACCACTGGCGGTTATGGTAAACGAGTACCTGTCACCAAATTCCGCCTGCAAAATCGTGCGGGCAAAGGCTTGACAGCAACCAAATTTCGTGGTAAGGAAGATCGACTGGTAGCCTTACACGTTGTCCATCAAGACGACGAGTTAATGCTGATCACCAACCGAGGAATCATGATTCGTCAAGCAGTTAACGCGATTCCACCCCAATCGCGCACAGCCACAGGAGTAAGAGTGCAAAGACTAGACGAAGACGACGCGATCGCTGCTGTCGCTTTAGTCCCTCCGGCGGCTGAAGACGAAGAGGAAGAGGAAAGTGCAGCAGAAACCGAGTAAATAATCTCTGTATTAGTTTACTAAAGAAAGAGGAATGGTGGCTCAATTCATCATTCCTCTGTTAGCATTTTTAGCAACATTTCTTCATTCTCAATTCGCTCGGCGAGCATAGACGCGAACTTCGGCTTACCGTAGACTAGTCAAGAATCTAACTCTGCGAAAATCATTCTCAAGTGAGGTGCAGACTAGACAAATATTAGCTATCATTATTGATATATAAACCCTCAAAGACCCAATAACTATTTCAAGGGTAAGTGACAAAAAAGTGTTACTCAAGCAAGTAACTAATGCTGTTTTTGTCATTAGTTTTTAAGAAGAATTTAGGAGTAATTCAATGCAAACAATTCAAAACTTATGGTTTCGGATCGTCGCCTGGATTGGTCAGTTTTTCAGTTTCTTAGCTCGACAAATTAGTAACCTGTTGAGATTCTTAAGTAACCTATTTGGTTTAACAGCATCTACTTCTTTTATCGAATCAGAACAAGAACAAAATTCAGGATCTACTCAAACGGAAACCCCAACATCAGTATCCCAATATTCTCGTTCCGGAACTAGCTCAAACCGCCGTCGTCCCGATGCTAGCTTAGATAACTTCCGCAAGCTAGCTAGAGAAACTAAAGCTTCAAGCTAGAAATAATAACTGTTCCCAAACTTGCATCCCTAACTCAAAAAATGCTCGACGAAAAACAAGTTAACCAACTCGCTCAAGAATGGCTCGAATCCTGGAATTCTCATAATATTGACAGGATTATTTCTCATTACGAAGATGATGTGGAATTGACTTCTCCCGTAGTAACACAATTGCTAGGTGATGTATCGGGAACAGTTCGCGGTAAAGAAAACTTAAAAGCTTATTTCTTGAAGGGATTAGCAGCTTATCCAGATTTAAAATTTGAACCGATTGAAGTATTATCTGGGATTAATAGCATAGTTATCTATTACCTTAACCAGCGCGGAACGCATACCGCCGAATATATGGAAATCACGCGATCGCGGAAAATAGCCCGAGTTGTTGCTAACTATAGTCAAGTTACTCGTAAATAATTATACTGATGAGGTTTTTACTGAAGTAAAAAATGTTAGTGGAAACACGCGTAATATAAAGTCGATGCAGCGATCGCTTAATTCAATTTCAGTATTATTATCGATAAATGTTGCCACAACTCAGTTTATAGCTGCGATTACGGAAAGAATAATTACTTAATTGTTTAACCATTCATAAAAATTTAATTAAATTTACTTCATTTACGATATTTTCCTCAATTACCTTGTTAAAATAACGGGTAAAATTTCCCCAATAGCAAGGAAATAAACCAATGATTACCGTAGCACAAGCTCGTCCCGACGAAAGAGCTAAATTTATTGAGAAAACATACTTACATCTTGCCGGAGCAGTTGGCGCATTTATCCTCGTCGAAGTCATATTATTTATGACAGGAATCGCCGGATTATTGCTTCAATTTGTCGCCGCAAGTCGATTTAGTTGGTTATTCTTTTTAGGAGGATTTGCACTTCTCGGTTGGTTTTCCAGAGAATTGACAGCCAAGGCAGACTCGGTACAAACTCAGTATATTGGTTTAGGAATTTATGTAGTTGCAGAAGCGCTCATTTTTGCCCCTTTACTTTACATTGCTGCCTTTTTTTCCGATCCTACCGTGATTCCTACTGCTGGCATTCTCACACTGTTAATGTTTGCAGGTTTAACCGCAGTTGCCTTTACTACCAAAAAAGATTTTACCTTCCTTGGAAGCATCTTAAAAATTGGTGGTTTTGTCGCCCTCGGCTTAATTCTTTGCAGTGCAATTTTTGGCTTCACTTTAGGGCTTTTATTCTCAGTCATCATGGTTGTTTTCGCCTCAGCAGCGATTCTCTATGACACTTCTAAAATAATGAATCATTACTCTAGCGATCAATATGTCGCTGCTTCTTTGGAATTATTTGCTTCAGTTGCACTGCTGTTTTGGTACATTTTGCGTATCGTTATGGCACTTTCTTCTCGGCGTTAGTTTTTCATTACAGCTTTTAGTAACCTGACGAATAAATTAGCTATTGTGAATATTTGCTGTATTGCGAGCCTCTGGCTCGCTATTTGTTGGTTTCTGGTAAAATTTTCTTGCTATTTCTGTTAGTGATTTTATCGCTATTCTGACTCTTGCGGAGAAGTTTGAAAACGATGAATATTCCAAAATAAAGATAGCCCCACACCACCATCAATGTAAATATGTTGACCTGTGAGAAAACCCGCTTCTTGCGAACACAAAAAACTCACTAAAGCGGCGACATCATCTGGTTCTCCCCATCTTCCCATTGGAGTCACATTTGGGGGCATTTCTTCGAGGTAAGGAAAGGCTTTAAATGCTTGTTCCCATTCTTCAGTTCTAATATAACCAGGTGCAACAATATTAACTGTAATTCCTCGTGGGGCAACGGCTAAAGCATAATGTTTTGCTAACACTTCCATTGCACCTTTAGCTGGGGCTAACATCCCATAAAATTTACCTGGGTTATGGACTCCACGAGAAGAAATTACTACTACTCTCCCTTCACCATCTTGCATACAAGCTAAGGCTTTTTCCATGCAACGAAGAAAGGATTTTGGATAAAGTTCTTGGGCTTCGTCGTATTGTGCAAAGGTAAATTCTCCGGGAATTTTACCATTGATGAGATAGCCAGCCAAGCAAACTAAGCTAGTTAATTGATTGTGGAAATCGTTTTCGATAACTTGAAAAAGATTATCGACAGTTTCCGGTTGTTTGATATCACCTGCGACGGTAACTACTTGAATATGCAACTTTTCTAACTCTTGTTTGGCTTTCTCGGCGGCATCGTGGTTAGAACGGTAGCCGAGAACCAGGTTATAATTATTTTGCGCTAGTCGTCGCGCGATCGCCAAACCAATTCCCCGCGTTCCCCCAGTTATCAGTGCAACTTTCATCAATTTTTGCCTCAAAATTAATAAGATTTGCCGTCACTACCAAAATACTCGCGATAAGCACAAATTTTGTCACCGCGAACATCTAAGGAAATAGCAATCCGATTTTTGTAAGCTTCTCCCCGTAATTTTCCTTGGGAACGTACCTCAAAAACTACTGTAGTTTCGTTACTGGTAACTCGATCTAAAATAACCTCAAGTCCTTCGCGGAAACTTTCCGAAGCATAGTGAAAAAATTCTCTCGCTTTGTCTTTTCCTTGATTTAATCCGTGAAAGCGACCTGCGGGAAACCATAAGGTAAAATCATCAGTAAGCAGATCGAGAAATGAGTCCCACTCTCCTGTTGCTAATCCATGTTTTAACTGTTCAAAGGCGCGATTAGCTACCGCTAGCGTGTCAGATTTCATTTTACGATCCTGGGCTAGAAAAATTTCTTGTTTAATCTTAGATTAACTCACAAATTAACTAATTTTGTTAAATAAATGCTCTCGCTACTGAAAAGTTTCTTAACTTATCGAATTTTTTTCGCCTTAATTGGTGGCATAATTATGGGGTTGACACCAGCCCCTTTTAATGCTTGGTTTTTAGCTTGGATTGGTTTAATTCCCCTGTGGATTTTAGTTGTCAATTCTGTCGAGAAGAAAAACGCTTATCGTCAGGCAATTTTTTACGCGATCGCCTGGGGATTTGGCTATCACGGAATGGCTTTGTTTTGGATAACGGGGGTTCATCCGATGACTTGGATGGGCGTCCCCTGGTTAGCAAGTTTAGCGATCGCGCTTTTTTGTTGGCTTTTTATTACTTTTTGGGGCATTGGTATTGTTGTTACTTGGTCGCTGATTATAACATATTTTTACCGCAATTTCAAGTTCTTTCAACTAGTTTGGTTAAGAATCTTAATTGGCGTAGCTTTATGGTCTACTATAGAAGCTTTGTGGGCGAAAACACCTTTATATTGGTCTTCGATTGCTTACACCCAAAGTCCTTACAATTTAGCAATTTTACAATTATCTCAAATTTCCGGACCCTTAACAGTTACCGCCGCAATTGTTGCCGTTAATGGATTAATAGCTGAATTCATCAGGGCTAAAAAGAAAAAACAGCTACTTTGGACGGGAATAGGATTATTATTAACCTGGCATTTAATCGGTTTAGCAATGTATATTCGCCCAATAGCAAAACCCAGTGAAGCAGCCATGCAAGTGGGCATTATTCAAGGAAATATTCCCAACGAAATTAAACTCTATGCTGCTGGTTGGCGAAAAGCAATTGAAGGCTACACAAGCGGCTATCAAATCTTAGCAGATCGAGGTGTCGAAGCAATTTTAACTCCCGAAACAGCCTTACCTTTTGTTTGGGACGAACAAAGACGCGAAATCAGTTCTTTATACCAAGCAATTCTCAACAAAGGTGTCTTAGCTTGGGTAGGTGGATTTGACCGTGAAGGAACCAGAATTACTAATAGTTTATTTACGATTACAGGTACAGGGAAAACATTTAGTAGATACGACAAAGTTAAGTTAGTTCCCTTAGGAGAATACATACCTTTCGAGAAAGTTTTAGGGCGAATAATTAACCGACTTTCGCCCTTAGATGCACGTTTAGTTACCGGAAAACCTAATCAAATCTTTGAGACACCTTTTGGTCGCGCAACTGTGGGAATATGTTATGAATCAGCCTTTCCCGAACACTTTCGTCGTCAAACCGCAAACGGCGGCGAATTTATCTTAACATCCTCTAATAACGCCCATTATAGTGAAACAATGCCCGCCCAACATCACGCCCAAGATGTAATGCGTGCAATTGAGAGCGATCGCTGGGCAGTTCGAGCCACAAATACAGGTTATTCTGGTATTGTAGACCCCCACGGACGTACTTTATGGCTTTCTGGAATTAACACTTATGAGTTACACGCAGATACAATTTATCGACGACAAACTCAAACTTTGTATGTGCGTTGGGGAAATTGGTTGACTTGGTTTTTACTGGGGTTAGGAGGAGTTTTGGGAGTAATTTTTAACCGCAGATAAACACAGATAAACGCTGATAAAAAGAGGCATTTTTATGTTAAATTACGATTCATGGACTAATTTACCTTCTGCTAAAGATTTACCTGATTCTGACGATACGCCAGTGGATAATGAACTGCAAGATATGATCCCCGGTCTGTTAAAAGCTATTATTGCTTTATTATGGGCAGATCGTTGGGATTGGTTTTTTGGTGTAGATATGGGAATATACTACGATCCAGAGAAACCCGCGATCGTTCCCGATGGATTTCTTAGTATTGGAGTTGAAAGATTTATTGATGAAGGTTTGCGTTTGAGTTATGTGCTTTGGGAAGAAAGAGTTTTACCAATTTTAGTATTAGAAGTAGTTTCCCAAAAACGTCGCGGTGAATATACCAGCAAGAAGCAAATGTATGCTGATTTAGGAATATTATATTACGTTGTTTACAATCCTTTGCGTAAGCGCAAACAGCCTTTGGAAGTCTACCGTCTAGTTGAGAAAAAATATATTTTACAACCAGGTGAAAATGTTTGGCTACCAGAACTTAATTTAGCTATTGGTAGAGAAAGAGGAACTTATCAAGGTATTGAGCGAGAGTGGCTTTATTGGTACGATCGCCAAGGACAACGCTATCTTACCCCAGAAGAACGTATTCAGCAAGCCGAACAACGGGCTACCAATGCCGAACAACGGGCTAACGACGCGGAACGACGTACTGAAATTTTAGCAGAGAGATTGAGAGCGCTTGGTATCGATCCTAACAGTCTTTCTTGAATTAAAATTGTTTTGAGTTGCGCTTGTAGTTACCGTGAGTACAATTAAAAAAAAAATTTCCTGACTCACTCTCTAATAACTTGAATGTAGTAACCAAAGATAAAGCCAGTAGAGCCTAAAAACTTGAAGAAAAATTTTCTTTTAGTTAAGTTTTATGTGCCAAATTACTGGTCTTTCTTAAATTGGGAACTCTAAAAGTAAGTATTAGGAGAAGAGATCGTGGGCTATTATGATTTTAACGAGAGTTTCTGGTCGCCATCTGAAGTTTGCGCTCCAGTAAAGCAAGAAATTAGAGAAAGTTCAAGCAGTAAGTTCGGTAAATTCATTGACAATATTTTTACTGGTTGTGTCAATGGTTGTAAAGGGATTCGTAGAGCTATTTTTACTGATGATTAACTCAGCAAAATTAGTTAAGTAAAGTCACATAAGTAATTTTCGTTAGGGTGCATTTTTTGTCTTGAATAAGTTCGGTAAATTAACTATTTTGGGAATGCACGCAGTCAACAAAATAGCAAGAGGATAACATTGCAGCGAAGAAGTTAAATTTTGATGCCATTTTGCAGTTGTGGCAAATTTTTACTAATATCCCAGTTTGACATCTTCAGGGGACTAGGAAAAGCTTTACAGAATAAATTTCTTTTTTCAGATAAATGAACATAATCAGCGATCGCCGCGTCGATTACAATCAGTATTTGTGTAATTCAACACAAAAAGTGTGAATAATGATGAAGTTATCCTTCTGGGCGATGCGAAATCGTACCCTTGCTGTTATAGCGACAATCTTACCTTTGCTGGGATTAAATCCTGTAAATGCCGCTCCTCCGCGATCGCCCGATCGCACGGTAGAATGTGAAATACTCGTAGTTGGTGGTGGTTTAGCGGGTGCTGCGACTGCTTATGAAGCTTTACTCGCGGGACGTACTGTTTGCTTGACGGAAATTACTGACTGGGTAGGAGGACAAATTTCCTCTCAAGGAACTTCTGCACTCGACGAACGACCTACCCAAAGACAACAACTTTTTTACCCTCGCGGTTACTTAGAATTGCGCGTTCGCATCAAAGAGGAGTATGGTGAACTTAATCCGGGTGACTGTTGGGTGTCGGAATCTTGTTTTCTTCCTCGCGACGCTCATCAAATTCTTTTAGATCAGTTGCAATCTGCGGCAAAACGTGGTAAAGGAAATCTTAAATGGTTTCCCTCAACTGTAGTTAAAGAACTTGACACTAATTCCAGTCAAATTCAAAGTATCATTGCAATTCAACACGAACCTGCGGAAAATGCACCACCTTTAAATACTTTTCCCTTGTCTCAAACCATTGCAGATTGGTATAGTTACGCCGATTCTTCTTTGTTCGAGAAAAACATTATTCGTTTCGTTCCCAAACCGGCGAATAATCAACAACAACCCGCCGATTGGTACGTTATCGATGCAACAGAAACCGGAGAACTAATTGCTCTTGCTCAACTTCCTTTCCGCCTCGGAATTGACCCTCGTAGCTTCCTCGAACCTTCTGCTTCTAGTGAGAGTAATCTCCCCTATTGTACTCAGGGATTTACCTACACTTTTGCAATGGAACATACTGAGGAACCCCAAACCCACCAAATGCCAGAATTTTATCCGCAGTATCAACCTTACTACAGCTACGAATTAGCAAGATTAGCTAGTTTTGACTTGGTATTTACCTATCGCCGTATCTGGAGTCCAGAAACAGGTGAAACCGATAAATTTGGCGGAATTGGCTTTACTCGACCAACTCCAGGAGATATTTCCATGCAAAACTGGACTTGGGGTAACGATTATCGTCCTGGAACTCCAGAAGATAATTTAATTTATACCAATTCCCAACTACAACAAACAGGACAATTAAATCCTGGTAGTTGGATGGGTGGATTACGTCCAGAAGCTTTGCGAAAAGCTGAGGAAATTTCCCTCGGTTATTTCTATTGGTTAGTAGCAGGAACTACCGATTCCCAATTGGGAGATAATGTGAAACAACCTCATCCGAATAATCAGTTTCTTTCAGGTTTAAATTCGCCAATGGGGACAGTACACGGGCTTTCTAAATATCCTTACATGCGGGAAGCCAGAAGGATTGTCGGACGACCTTCTTTTGGTTATGAAGATGGCTTTAGTATTTCCGAAGTTGATATTTCGCGCCGTAACTTCCGCGAGGATTATTATCAGAATAATCTTTCTCAAGAAACTTATAACAACTTGTGGACAGCTTTAGCAGGACGCAATGCGCTTTCCGTAATTTTAGGAGAAACCACACCCGCAGAAGTAGAGCCACGCGATCGCTCCACGATTTATCCTGATGCTGTAGGTATCGGTCACTACGCGATCGATTTTCATCCTTGCATGACTCTTTCTCCTCCAGAAGCCCCAGGAAACACAGAAAAACCAGGCGAACGTCAAGGGGCTGGTCAAGCATATCCGTTCCAAATACCTCTACGGGCAATGATTCCCCAGAAAATTGATAATCTGCTGGTAGCTGGTAAAAGTATTGCGACTTCTCATATAGCTGCGGCTGCTTATCGAGTTCATTCTTTTGAATGGTCATCCGGTGCGGCTGCGGGTGTCACCGCAGATTTTGCTTTAGAAAGGGGAATTTTGCCTTATCAGCTAGTAGATGAGTTACCTAGAAGGGAAACCCAACTGCAACAGTTACGACAGCGCTTAGAAAAGCAAAATAACCCAACCGCTTTTCCCGGTACTTCAATTTTTAACGACTCCTGGGAAGACTGGCGTTAGTCTCGATTTCCTCAAAACCAGATATTTTTTTGTCAGAAACAGACTTGCCACTCTTGACAAAATCATTTTTCCTCTTCAGGTTTTGAGGAAAAACTCGTCAACTGCTGTAAAAATCTTTGATGCTCCGGACTCGCCAACCCAGCTTGCAACGTCGTCATTACTAAAAGCATATCTCCCGCCAAAAGTGCAGCAACCGCTAACCATAACCCCGGAAAAGCTTTGCTACGAATGATTCCTTCTGCATCTGGTGTCAAGGAAATATATTCTTCTCCTTGCAACGCAAACCAATCTAAACGTCTATCCATAACTTGCCACACGAGATATTCCTGCACCCGATTGCGACGATAAACTCGTTTTTTGTCTCGAAGGTCAATAGAAGCGGTACTTGCGGAAATCTCCGCCACTAGTTCTGGTGCGCCTTCAATATAACCATCGTCGTCAAGACAACTTTGACCGCCAAAATTACTATCAATCAGCAAAACCGCATCAGGTTGGGGTTCATTATCTAAGTCAAGCCGCACTGTTGGGTTATCACCTAAGCGTACGCCAGAGGTAGCGATTTTATAGTTTCCCAGCCAAACCAGTAAATTCGCATGGGGTTCAGCGTGCGGTTCAAATCGTAAAGGTGATGCCATGTAGACAATTCCTTCAATCAATTCTGCTTTTTTGAGATGGGGCATCGCTCGATAGCGTCGTTCAAATTCGGTTCGCGAGAGGAAATCCCCATTTTCTAAGATGGGGGTTTTGGTAGGGTGAGAGTGATTTGGCATCACGACGAGCATCTCTCCTCTTTATTGAGTTTTTCTGTACAAAGACGATCGCGAATTAATCGAGATTATTCTGGTGACAGAAAGGGCGATCGCGATCGTTTGTTCGGCAAAGCCTTGACAAGGGTAACAAAATATAATAAACATTTATTAATACTAAGAATTATCAAAAAATTTATCTTCCAATTAGAGTAGTATTTTTATTACAGGCTTATGAGTATAAAACTTTCAGCAGGCGTTTCGGCTCTGGCTACTGCTGCGCCGACAGTAACTCCTGAAAAGACTTCTCAAACTGTTCCCAAGACTTATCCTAACTATAAAGTCATCGTCCTCAACGATGACTTTAACACCTTCAAGCACGTAGCTGAATGCTTAATGAAGTATATACCGGGGGTGAGCAGCGATCGCGCTTGGGAATTAACGAATCAAGTTCATTTTGAAGGACAAGCAACTGTCTGGGTAGGACCCCAAGAACAAGCAGAATTGTACCATCTACAGTTGAGTCGCGCTGGTTTAACAATGGCTCCGTTGGAGAAGGCGTAAAGATATGAGCCATTCTTCTAACGGTAGACTCGTCTGGAATCATTCTACCCATATCGACGGTTTGATTCCAGTGCTAGAGAAATTAATTAGTAATTGTCAGCAAATTCAAACCGTTACTCCAGGAGTAATTAGTCGCGCTAGAGGACATTCACCTCAGCTAAAATTAAGAGTATCAGTACCTATACGAGGCGGATTTAAAGTTATCGCCCGACAGGGAAAAACTGTCCAAGAAGTATTCGTCGTCACCGAGTTAAGCAAACAGGAACTGGAAAACGCGATCGCCCTTTCACTAAAAAAATAATTCCCTTTTAATCATAATTTATTTACTGCGGCTAATTTATCCTGAATGAGAATCTATCTATATCTTTGTGTTGAACTAAATTTTTAGCAATTTAATCCTCCCGAAAGAGTCAAGCCCGATAGAGATTAAGGTAAGGTTATTTTAACGATCCAAACCGTCTTTGATTGCCCGCCGTCAAATTGATGGCGCGGTAGATTGTTGCGGTTAATTATAGAAAAAACAGGAGTATAAAACTATGGCTAAGGAAGAAAATATCCAAGAGATGCAAGAAAATTCTAGAGAAGCAAAATCTGGTAGAGGTGCGCCAAGAAATGAAAGTCAAACACCAAAAACAGCACAAACCACAGCAGTCAATCCCCCAGAAGAAGTAATTCCTACCGGAACTAATCCTCAAGCAAATAAGCAAGATGTCGAAGCTTTAAAAGAGCAAGAAAAAGAAACGGGAGTACATACAACTGGTGGATATGGAATTAATAAATCCGGACAGATGAATAACGTTGCTGTCGAACCAGAAATGTATGTGGAAGAAAAAGATAAGTAGAATATTGCTTATTGAACCACAAGCATAACTAACAAAGGCTGGGTGGTTTCCAGCCGGTTTGGAAATCAAAAAACCACATTTCGATGAAAACATTTTTTCGTGCATAATTTCACTTGGTTACCACATGACTTCTGCAATGGAAGAAGTACAAAAAGTAGCCTGTAAGCTACAAGTAACATCAGATCAAATTAATAAACTAGAGTCAACTTTTCGAGCCTTCAGCGATGCTTGTAATTACATCAATCGAGAAGTCGATCCCAAGCTGACAAATAATGTCAGAATACAATCTCTCGTCTACAGAGACATTAGAGAGAAATTTGGACTCTCAGCAAATCTCGCTGTTAGGGCGATCAATCGTATCGCTACCGATCGCAAAGTTGCGAAAAAACAGGGTAAATCTCTTCCTGTTTATCACCCGACTAGAGTAGACTATGATGCCCGAATCTTTACTTTCAAAGAGGCAGATTGGACAGTTAGTTTAACCTTAGTTGGAGGGAGAGAAAGATTCAAGCTGGCAATAGGTAATTACCAGCGAGGATTATTAAAGGGTAAAGTTCCTGCTAGCGCCACCTTAACTAAGCGCGAGGAAGGAAATTATTACCTTAAAATTAAAGTTTGAGTCTCTGGAAAACTGGAGAGACTCAACTTTTTATCTATCTCAAGGATGGCGATCGATCGCCTCGAGGTGAGAACAAAACTGTTCGACAACTCGATCCAGTCTAACTGAATTGGAAGCTTTAAATAAGAGGCGATCGCCAGGTTGAACGAATTCTTTTAATCTTGCGCTCATTTCTTCGTGGCTGATAAAATATTCACAGGGAATATTTTTTGCACCTGTGGCAATTGCCTTGGCTTCGGGATCGTCAATTAACAAGAAAATTGCCTCTAAATTTAGTTTTTGTGCAGTTTCGCCGACTTTTTCGTGCAATTGAGCCGACATTACTCCGAGTTCTTTCATTGTACCCAGTACGGCAAGATGACGCTTACCTGGGGTTTCCTTGAGTAAATGTAATGCAGCGATCGTTGATTCGGTACCAGCGTTGTAAGTTTCGTCGAGAACGACAATATCGTTAGGTAAATTGTAACGCCGCGATCGCCCGCCTGGTAAACTCACTGATATGCCCGTTGTTAACTGACTCCAATCAATATTTAGCACCTTCGCCACAGCTAGAGCTGCCAAATAATTTAAGGCATTGTGACGACCGGGTAAAGGTAAAGGGAAATTGATTCCTTCAACTTGGACAGTTTCGGGATTGAGGAGTTTTCCCTGAATATCGCCACCTTCCAAACCATAAGTTATCGTTTTTCCCTGCCAAACTGTCCTCGCAGTTGTCAGCAAACGTTGATTATCGTGATTCAGAATCGCGATCGCGTCCTCAGACATTTCGGCTAATAACTCGCACTTAGCTTGGGCGATCGCCGTCTCAGATCCTAATCTACCAATATGTGCGGTTCCCACATTCGTAATTACACCAATCGTGGGACGAGCAATTTTCGTCAACAAAGCAATTTCACCTCTCGCCCGCATCGCCATCTCTACCACAGCAAAATCATCATCTCGATCCAACTCCAGCAAAGTCTTTGGCACGCCAATTTCATTGTTATAATTAGCTTGAGATTTGAGAACTTTTCCTTGAGTTGATAAAACCGCCGCAATCAATTCCTTCGTAGTAGTTTTCCCCACCGATCCGGTAATACCAATTACGGGAATATCGAAGCGAGATCGCCACCAACAAGCTATTTTTTGATAAGCTTCGAGAGTATTTTCAACTTGGAAATCAGCCACATTTGCCGGGATTTCCCCCTCATTATCCTTCGCCGTCACCAGCGCGATCGCTCCCTTAGCTATAGCCGTATCCACAAACTGATGTCCGTCGAATTTTTCTCCTCGCAAAGCGATAAACACTTCATCCGGTTTCAAAGTGCGAGTATCAGTAGTAATTCCAGTTGCCATTCGAGCAAGATTATGCTGATGCTGATTTCTTCTCGGACTATCGAGAATTTCACTGAGTTGATTTAGAGACAATTGACAAGGCATAAAAATAAATTTGACTCTCCAAATAGATAATAATCGCAATATTGAATCACAACTTAAACCACTAATGGCAATTAACGTCACCTTTAATGTGCTTATCTGCCTTTAAAGTAAAGATAGTTAATTCAAATTAGCTTTCACTTTACCTAAACTTTAAAATCTCCCAGTATATTCCCGGAAGTCGCTCGAGCCTTCAATAGGATAGGATGTGAATGCGGTAAAATGTCAACGCCTAAGCCAGTATATTTTTTCTCCTCGTGTTTAGGACGATTAATCAGGGTCAATCTACTAAATTAGCATCTACTATCTAAACAAACCGCACTTAAGAAAAACTGATTCGGCAACGGCTGAATCATTTTATCCATAACCCTGACTTTGGCACACAGGAGTCCTGGCAGTGACCACTATCTCAGACTGTTACCTTCGACAAACAAGCCCAGGAGAGGAGCAGCTCTACGATCACTTACTGTACTGCGTACAGACAGAATCGCCCAGCGAGTTGCTCGCTCGAATTCGCAATTTATTCATTCAGGGAACTGACTATACAGATTATCAAGTTCGGTCAGCCCTATTGGATATTGTTAATTCTAGACAGGCAGAACAGCAATTTAAATATATCCTCAATCGTTGCTGTCACATTCTCATTAATCGCTGGCAAATGCAACCGCATCTACAAGCAGCAATTCCTGATTTGGTAGATTTATTTACCAAATTACCTCCACCTGGATTTACCTCTGCTCGCGGTACGAGGCGCATACGCAGTTTAGTTAAAGATTTTACCTCTTCCGAACAATATTTAACTCTACGGCGTTTAGCTCAAGTAGTTAACGATAAAGTCGGAACTAGCGACAACGACGATCGTCAGTCGGTAGGTAGTTTAATTAATCGCTATCCTTACTTATACGAATACTGTTTGCTCAGTGAAGACAGCAGCTACGAGCATCAAGAAACAGTGCGGCAAGTCCAAGCCCGCATTCAACGTCGTTTTGAGCTAGATATCTCTCAGTACGTCACTTATCAAGTACGCCGCGCAAGTTGCGGTAAGCGGCGACAAACTAGCGAAATGCCACCAGTAAAAAATCCTACCTTATTAAGCGATCGCGAATTAGGCGCTTCTCTCAAACAATTTGTCGGTAAAGTTGAAGGTGGTAAAACCCACCGCGATCTTGCGGAAAATTTTATTACTCAGAGTTCCCAAGTACCTTCTTTTCGCGTATTTAAAGACGAGTTATACGATTACCTAACTTCTTCCCTAGATACCAAATACGGTCAGCGTAAGTTTAACGATCGACTTTACAATCAATTAAAAAATACCTTACCTCAAAGCGATTCTCACAAACCTGACGAATTTTTGCTTTTGCGCACTTCTAGTCAGTTATTAAACTTTTTGGTCGTAGAAAGTCCCCAACGACCTAATCACTACGTTTACGTTGATTTAATTACCAATATTGGCGTAACAGCTACCATTGTCTTACTGCTCAAAATTTTACTCATCTGCCGTAAAGTTAAGCCTTTTTTAGAAAAACGCTTCTCTATTTTATTTAATCACTATGAGTCATCTACTCAAGATGGCGTTCCTTGGTTAGTTAAATCTTTGGAAAATCTCCATCTGGCTTTCAGCATCCATTTTGGTAATGCTGACTTATCTTGTTTACAGCAAATTATGTAAACATTTTCACCCCCCCGCTCTCAAATTTGCCCCGAGCAGCAGAAAAAGTTGCAACTTTTAACCAGACTTGTTAGTATAAAGGTACGCATTGCACGGGGCCGTCACGGTTTCGACAGGCTAGCGAAGGCTTTCCTGTGATGCAGGTCGAGAGTGAGTCTTCTCTCGCAAATACTAGGCTCGAAAAAAATGTAATTGCGAACAACATCGTTCCATTTGCTCGTAAAGCGGCTCCTGTAGCTGCCTAAACACCTCTCATAGGTTCGAGCGTTCTTAGTCTGACTCCGTTAAGGGCTAAGAACACAACCCCAACGGATGCGCTAATAAACTGCCTCTGGTCGGTTTGTTAGCAAAGAGCTAACCAGAGCATCCCGCCATCAGGGATAATTGATGGTTCCCGCTCTGAGGGTCAGAAGAGCTAAACCTGTGAACGATCGGGCGGTTAATACCTAGTCTGGACAGCAGTTCGACTCTGCTCGGCTCCATTGAAAAATTAACCTTGTACCTAGTGGTGCAAGGTTAATTTATTTTTGACTGGCTAACTCTCCGGAAGGTTTCCGGACTCAGTGAAAAGAGAACCAGCACAGCCTAAGTCCGTTGTAAGAAGGGTTATTGTCCCATTGCAGTTGGTGTGTGGAGGCTGTCGATTGGTAGTTACTGAAGCAAAAAAGAAGAAAAGCTATGGGTTTGCAATCTGTATCTTGCATAAATACTCGCGAATCTTCCCCGATTGAAATTACTCAAGAAGGACTGCGCTCGATTCTTAACCAAATTGAAACAGAATTGTTAGAGAGCGAAGTCTATCGTAGCACTTTGGCTGGTTTACAAACCATGTTGGGAGAAGCAGTTGATAACGCGCAAATTTTAGTAAAAGCAGTGGGACGAGAAGCGATTCGCTTAGCATTTCGCCAAATTGCGAAACAGTATAATTTTGTTCCTGTAGTCACCCAAACTGAAGATTTTTCATCCTCTGGGACAACTGTTGATTTTACTGAGGAAGTTACTACTGATACTGAGAAAGAAGATAAAATTGCTCGAAAATTAGAAACAGAACAGTTTGATTTAGAGCGAAGACCTTTGGGTGTAACTAAGGTGAGTAAAAAACTTACCAAAGCAGAACAGATAGCGCAAAAAGCAGTTCAAGAACGACAAGAGATTTTGAGTCAAATTGGTCAAAGATTACAACAAGCACGTCTTACCCAATCCCTTTCGGTACAACAGTTATATAATAAAACCCTTGTCCCCCATCATCATATTAAGGCAATCGAACAGGGTTGTCTGGAGGAACTACCGGAAGATGTGTATGTGCGGGGTTTTATTCGTCGGATGGCGAATGCGTTAGGATTTGATGGTGGTGCGATCGCTGCTTCTTTACCAACTCCAGCAACCTCGGTCGTGCCATCTTGGTATCATCAACCCAAATCGCCGCTTTCTTTAGAACTTAATTCAATCCATCTCTACTTAGGTTATGCGGGTTTGGTTGCGGGTGCGATCGGCGGACTAGCTTTAATTTCCGATCGCACTACACCCCAAGTGGATCTCGATCCTGCTTCGGTTTCTCCGACGCAAGAATATGCTGAAAATGACTTACAAGCGGAATTATCTGAACTGGATCGCTCTGCTGTTGGGGCTGAGATAGCGCCTCCAGAATCATTTTAAAGCGGGCAATACTGAATGACGAGATTATCGCGGTGAACTACGGTTTCTGCACCTGCATAGCCTAAGAGATCGGGAATTTTTTCGGAGTGATGTCCTTGAATTTTCTCGATCTCTGTGCTACTGTAGTTCGCCAATCCGAGAGCAATTTCTACTCCTTGGCGATCGCATAATTGCACTGCTTCGTCAGGTTGAAAATGCCCTTCTACCTGAATAATACCCGCAGCCAATAACGATTTACCCCCTTGACAAATTGCCGCTACTGCCCCCTCATCTAAATAAAGTTTACCTTTAGCGATTAAACCGTGGGCTATCCAGCGCTTCCGAGCTTTATCGGTACGGGGTTGCGGTTCAAACTGAGTGCCGAGTTTCTCTCCCTGAAGTATTTTGTTAATATTCTGGGGATCTCGTCCTTGAGTAATTACCGTTCTCACCCCAGCACTGGTCGCTATCCGCGCGGCGGCTAATTTTGTCACCATTCCTCCCGTTCCCCACTGGGAACCACTTGACCCTGCTGTTACTTGTAATTTGGCTAATTGTTCTGCTTTCACTACAGTAATCGGTTCGGCATTGGGAACTGCACGAGGGTCTGCCGAATAAAGTCTGTCTACGTCTGTTAATAAAAATAACCAATCAGCTTCGATTAAACTTGCCACTCGCGCGCTGAGGGTATCATTATCACCAAATTTTAATTCCTCAACAGCAACGGTATCGTTTTCATTGACGATGGGAATTACACCTAGTTCTAGTAATTCCTGAAATGTATTGTAAGCATTGACGTAGCTACTACGCTCGATTAAGTCGCGACGAGTGAGCAAAACTTGAGCAATTGGCTGTTGTAGCGAGGTGAACAGGTCGTCATATACTCGCATTAACCTTCCTTGACCTACGGCTGCTACCGCTTGTTTCAATGCCATTTTACGGGGACGTTCTTTAAGGTGCAACCGCGCACAACCAACTCCGACTGCACCCGATGAAACTAAGACGACAGGGAAACCTTGTTGGCGCAAATAACTTAAGGTCTCAACCAGTGCTGCAATGGTCGAAAGCGCTAGCTGACCTGTGGTCGGTTGAGTCAGACAAGACGTACCAATTTTTACTACCAGAGTTTGTGGCATTTCTCACTATCCGCATTATTTGCATCAACAAGTTACCAAAGTTCGCCCTGCATTAAGTTTTTTAGCAATTTCTTGACATTTTTACTTTAATTTGCTAATAACCAATTTAATCTTAAATAACCAAAAAATGCAGCTATCGATAGCTTTAGAGCGCTACACCCACGATTGTGAGACAATAGCGCTCGGATTAAAGGATTTTTATTATATTTAGGGTCTTTATCTTAGCTGACCCCATTTGAACCATTATTAAGAATGCCAGAAATTTTTCTCCACTTTCTTTTTCCTAAGATTTTCTTTATATTTAGTTTTTTCAAGATTTTTCGACTTGTGTAAAATTTTGTTGTTTTCCTGAAATTGAGACTCCGAGTAACTCAGAAAACCAAACTTCAAAGTTACGCAAAGGGTGACTAGGTGAAGTGAGAGCAGGATCGACCATTGGTTCAACGAGAATAGTAAACATTCCCAGACGATTACCAGCGAGGACATCAGTAAAAAGGCGATCGCCAACCATTGCCACTTGTTCCACAGGTAAACTCATCGCCTGAGATGCCTGTCGAAGCTTTTTGCGAGAAGGCTTACCTGCACCCAAAAGATAAGGTAAGTCAAGAGATTTAGCAATTTTACTAATCCGATTTTGACTAATATTGTTACTTACCAACCACAGCTTTGCTACTTGTCTAATTTCTTCAACCCACTGCAACAGTTCCTCAGATACCTGTCTTTCTCGGATCGGTACTAAAGTTTCATCCACATCTAAAATGAGTCCTTTGAGTTGGTATTGCTGAAGCAATTCCGGAGTAATACTAATAATCGAACCTCCAAGAATCAAATCCGGCTGTAAATTTGCTGTCCAAGACATAGGTATTATTTTCAATTGCGAGGATTAACTAATAACTGGTAAATGCGGCTACGTGGTAACTGAATCCCCAATCCCTTTAAAACTGGCGTAAAAAGCGTAAATCACTGCTATATAAACGACGAATATCGTCAATCTGGTGCAGTACCATCGCAAACCTTTCGATTCCTAAACCAGCAGCAAAACCAGTATAGACCTCTGGATCGTAACCTACCGCCTTCAACACATTCGGATCGACCATCCCGCAACCCATTACCTCCAGCCACTTACCCTTCCATTGCACATCAACCTCTGCGGAAGGTTCAGTAAAAGGAAAATAACTAGCCCGGAACAGTACGGGTAGGTCATCCCCAAACATTTGCCGTAAAAATTCCTTAATCGTGCCTTTAAGATCGGTGAAAGTAAGATTCTTGTCAATAGCGAGAATTTCCAATTGGTGGAAAACAGCAGAATGAGTTGCATCAACAGTATCCCGACGATAAACTCGACCTGGAGCTACAATCCGAATCGGTGGTTCGTGCGTCTCCATGTAGCGAATTTGTACCGAAGAAGTTTGGGTTCGCAGCAACTTACCTTCCGAGAGATACAAAGTATCCTGCATATCTCTAGCTGGATGATCCGCAGGCGTATTCAAAGCTTCAAAATTATAGTAATCAGTTTCAATTTCCGGTCCTTCAGCTACGGTGTAACCCAAACCGACAAAAATATCCAGCATCCGGTCTACCATACCATTGAGGGGATGAACGCGACCCAAAGGACGACTAACCCCAGGCATAGTTACATCAACAGTTTCTGCTTCTAGTTGAGCTTGGATTTGAGCTTGTTGGAGTTCAGTTTTCTGAGTTTCGAGAGCTATTTGTAAAGCTTCTTTAACTTCATTAGCTAAAGCACCAAGACGCGGTCGTTCTTCCGGGCTTAACTTACCCATACCGCGCAAAATTTGGGATAGCTGTCCTTTTTTACCCAAATAATTAACTCGTAGCTGTTCTAACGCTTCGAGAGTATCAGCAGCAGTGAGAGCTTTAGTTGCTTCTTGTTTTAGTGAAGTAAGCTGAGTAGAAATATTTTCGAGAGAACTAGGCATGATTTGGTCGTTAGCAATGCTTGAGTTAGCAAAAATCGTACATCTGTCTACAAAACCATTTTCGCAAAAGTTTGTCGAGCTAGCGAACTGACAAAGTAATTGTGTCATGAGAAAGGACGAGATCCTGCATCACTACGCCACTAATAAGAACGAACTCAACCAATGGGACGATCTCTGCTGAGCCCAATTTTACGTTACTTTGAGTAAATCCTAAGATATGATTTGACAGATGGCTGTTGCGATAAATTTTGACAAAGAAGAATGAAATTGCTCATCAGCAACGACGATGGTTTTCTAGCAAAAGGCATTCGTACCCTTGCTAACACTTTAGCCCAAGCTGGTCACGAAGTTACAGTCGTTTGTCCCGATCGCGAAAGGTCTGCTACTGGTCACGGACTTACTTTACATCAACCTATTCGGGCTGAGATTGTCGAATCGATTTTTGATTCCCGGGTCACAGCTTGGTCTTGTTCGGGAACGCCCTCTGACTGCGTAAAATTCGCCCTCTCTGCTGTTTGCGATCCTCGCCCAGATTTTGTCCTTTCTGGGATTAATCATGGCTCTAATCTTGGCACTGATGTACTTTACTCTGGCACGGTTTCTGCGGCAATGGAAGGTGTAATCGAGGGAATTCCTAGTATTGCCATCTCTTTAGCTAGTTTTACTTACCCAGAGTTTAGCGTCGCGGCTAATTTCGCCCGACAGTTACTCGACCAATTAAGCAAACAGCCACTCGAAGAAGTAACTTTGCTTAATGTTAACGTGCCACCTGTAAAGCAAACGGAAATTGCCGGAGTTGCGATTACTCGTCAAGGACTGCGGCGTTATATTGAGAGTTTTGAAAAGAGGGTTGACCCACGCGGTAAAAGCTATTATTGGCTAGCAGGTGAGGTCGTAGAAGACATTACCCAACCAGATCATCTGCACCTACCAGCCGAGATGCTGACTGATGTTCAAGCAATTCGGGAAAACTATATTACGATTACGCCGCTACAATATAACCTAACGGATGTTGGGACAGTTGAGAGCTTACTAGCACGCCAATCACCTGAACCAGGTTTCAG
Organism: Oscillatoria salina IIICB1; assembly: GCF_020144665.1. Taxonomy (NCBI): domain Bacteria; kingdom Bacillati; phylum Cyanobacteriota; class Cyanophyceae; order Oscillatoriales; family Oscillatoriaceae; genus Oscillatoria; species Oscillatoria salina. The sequence continues at coordinate 118,446 of NZ_JAAHBQ010000023.1, forward strand.
TAAAGGTTGTATTTGGTCATCAGCAAAGAGTTGGCAGGATCGGAAAAATCAGCAAAATAAACCAAGCTAGATTTTTCTTCTTAGCAACGCCCTTGGTGATATTCTGAAGGTTGCAATAAGAGTGACTAATGTTTATGCCTGTGTCCAGATTTGATGATGAAAATGAAGACTCCAATACGGAGATTGTCACCCTGACTGATGAGACTGGGCGATCGCTGAATTGTTATGTGGAGCGTACTCTCGATATACAAGGTTCTACTTATGTTCTGCTGCTCCCAGTAGATTCGCCTGTGGTCATTATTGCCTGGGATGATGAAGATGAAGATGAAGCTTCTGGGGCTACTTTAATCGAAGATGATGAGGAAATTGCCCAAATCTTTGACGATGCTAAAGCAGTTCTCGCCGAACAGAATTTAACTCTTAAGCTGACTGGCTTTACTTTAACTGTTGCTGGCGATTTACCTGAACCAGAAGAAGACGATCTTCTCACTGTCGAACTTGAGGAAGATGATGGTGAAGTTAAGTCCGAAGAATTCCAATTTTTGACTGGTTTCTATCATCTCGAATCAGAATATGAAATTTATACCCCTTTAACTCCCTTACTATTTTTTGCTCAACCCAAGGCAGGAGGTAAACTAGAGTTGCTCTCACCGGAAGAGTTCCAGAGAGTGCAACCGTCTTTGGAAGAATTACTTTTTGATGAATTAGATTGATTTATTGGCTAAATGAAATCCCCAGTTAGTATCTTTAAATGGTTGTTTTACTTAGCGATCTTACCCTTAACGGTTGGGATTTGCGGTTGGCAAGCTTGGGCTTGGTGGAGTTGGGCGATTTCGCCGACGGCAACTTCGGTGGTGTCGGCAGTTGAGTCTGATTCGATTGAAACAATCCAAGTTTATATTCCCATAGGTACGGCAACTGAACAAATTGGCGAGGATCTTGATGCTGCTGGTTTGATTCATTCGGCTTTGGCTTGGAAAATCTGGGCATATTGGCTCAATTTAACTGAAAGCCAGGGTAGTTTCAAAGCAGGTACTTATCAACTGTCTCCCCATCAACCGCTACCAGCGATCGCTGAAAAAATTTGGTCTGGTGAGACGGTTCAATTTAGCTTTACTATCCCGGAAGGTTGGAATATCCAACAAATGGCAGATTATTTGGCTTCTTTGGGCTTTTTCCCCGCAGCCGAATTTGTGGCGGCAACTAAGATTATTCCTCAACAACAATATCCTTGGTTGCCGGATGGTTTGCCTCATTTGGAAGGGTTTCTCTTTCCGGATACTTATATTTTAGGTAGTAAAAATGTTACTCCTCAACAAGTAATCGAACTGATGCTCGATCGCTTTCAAGAGGTGGCTTTACCTTTATACGAAGAAGGTAAAAACCAAACTGAGTTTAGTCTTGAGGAATGGGTGACGCTAGCTAGTATCGTGGAAAAAGAAGCGGTGGTTGATAGCGAACGCTCTCGTATTGCTGGTGTTTTTGTCGCTCGCTTGGCTCGTAATATGAGATTGGAAACCGATCCTACTGTTGAGTATGGACTCGGAATCGAACAAACTCCCGACCAACCTTTAACTTTCGCTCAGGTAAGAACTCCTTCCCCTTATAACACTTATCTTAATCCCGGACTTCCGCCTACAGCGATCGCTAGTCCGGGTAAGGATAGTCTCCAAGCTACTCTCAATCCAGAAAATACTGAATTTCTCTATTTTGTTGCTCGTTACGATGGTACTCATGTTTTCAGTAAAACTCTCGCCGAACATGAAGCTGCTACTAGAGCAATACGCCAACAACGCGAAGCACAAAATTAAGTTTGTCTATTTTAGATTAATTGAAAAAATTAGCTTGAAATTTACAATAATTTTTGATGGACGAAGCTTTGACTATAAAGTATTTTTCGTAGGGGCGAGCGGCAATCTGTCAAGTCTATTTAAGTATTTTTAACAATAGTGTTAATTTTTGTTATTTTCTTGCTTAGAGACAGCTAATTTTTACAACAAAACGTAGCTAAAAATTAAGAATAATTTCAGTTAAACAACAGAAAAGTTGTTTAACTCAGAGACGAAATCCCAGTCAATAAGCTAGTTCCAGCCACTTAGAGCCGATGTTAAAGACTTATGTGGGTACTGATGTAATTACCGAAACATTTGAGACAATGCTTTAGCAGTGTAGATTAAAACCTTAACAACGCAGAAACTCGCTGGAGAGACAAATATATGAAATTAGCTTACTGGATGTATGCAGGTCCCGCTCACATTGGTACACTACGCATTGCTAGTTCTTTCAAAAATGTTCATGCGATCATGCACGCTCCTCTGGGTGACGACTACTTCAATGTTATGCGATCGATGTTAGAACGGGAACGCGACTACACGCCAGTCACAGCAAGCATTGTAGACCGCAATGTGCTGGCGAGAGGTTCTCAAGAAAAGGTGGTTGACAACATCGTCCGTAAAGACAAAGAAGAAACACCGGATCTGATCGTTCTCACTCCTACCTGCACTTCGAGTATTTTACAGGAAGATTTGCAAAACTTTGTCGATCGCGCCCAGTTAGATGCTCAGGGTGATGTGATGCTAGCAGATGTAAACCATTATCGCGTCAACGAACTGCAAGCGGCTGACCGCACTCTGAGTCAAATCGTGCAATATTACATCAATAAAGCGCGTAAAAACGGTGATTTACCGTCAGGAAAGACGGAAAAACCTTCGGTAAACATCATCGGAATGACAACCCTCGGTTTCCACAATAACCACGACTGCACCGAATTAAAGCGTTTGATGGCTGATTTGGGAATAGAAGTTAACGAAGTGATTCCCGAAGGTGCATCGGTTCACAATTTGAAAAACTTACCTCGCGCTTGGTTTAACCTGGTTCCTTATCGGGAAGTGGGAATGATGGCTGCGGAGTTTTTGCAAGCCGAGTTAGGAATGCCTTACGTTAATATTACACCGATGGGTGTAGTTGAAACTGCTCGTTGTCTGCGCGCGATCGCCAAGGTACTCAACGAACAAGGCGCAAATGTTAACTACGAAGATTATATCGACAACCAAACCCGTTTTGTTTCCCAAGCGGCTTGGTTTTCTCGTTCCATCGACTGTCAGAATTTAACTGGTAAGAAAGCCGTAGTTTTCGGCGATAATACCCATGCTGCGGCGATGACGAAGATTTTAGCGCGAGAAATGGGTATTCACGTCGTTTTAGCGGGAACTTACTGTAAGTATGATGCCGACTGGTTTAAAGAGCAAGTTAGCGAATACTGTGACGAAATCTTAATTAGCGACGATAATGGAGCTATCGGGGACGCGATCGCGCGTATCGAACCCTCTGCCATTTTTGGTACCCAAATGGAACGTCACGTTGGTAAGCGTTTAAACATTCCTTGTGGTGTAATTGCAGCACCAATTCACATCCAAAACTTCCCCGTTGGTTATCGTCCTTTCCTCGGCTACGAAGGCGCAAATCAAGTTGTTGACTTAGTTTATAATTCCTTCACTCTTGGTATGGAAGACCACCTCTTAGAAATTTTTGGCGGACACGATACCAAAGAAGTTATTACCAAAGGAATTTCGGCTGATTCTGACTTAAATTGGCACAAAGAAGCCCAAGCCGAATTAAACAAAGTACCTGGTTTTGTTCGAGGAAAAGTCAAGCGCAATACCGAAAAATTTGCCCGCGATCGGGGTATAAATGAAATTACTCTCGAAGTAATGTACGCTGCTAAAGAAGCAGTCGGAGCATAATTAATTTAGGGTGGGAATTTCCCCACCCAATTAAGTTTCGTCAAATTTTACCTATGAGTTAAATAGCCAAAACATCCGCATTTCAACAAGCACTTGAAGCCGTAGAAGCTTTATCCCTAGAAGATCGAGAAATACTGTTAGATATTACTCAGAATCGCTTGCACGAACAACGACGCAAGCAATTAGTACAAGAAATCACTGAAGTTCGCGAAGAATATGCTCAAGGAAACGTAAAAGTTGGTTCTGTCAGTAAGTTTTTAGCCGCACTGGTTGATGATGAAAATCAGTAAGCTCAATCAAAAGAGGTACTTGATTATTTTAGTATTTAGTTAGGTAAGCTTGGTTTTACGCGATCGCTCTCTTAAAGTTCCACAAATTGATTAACTCACTTTTCTGTGACTCACTCTCAAAAGGAATAGTCTTAAGTAGGTTATCTAGCTGTTGACGGCTAAAACGCAACACTTCTACACCAATGACGCGATCGTCCTTATCGTAGTCAAAAATAATATCGTCACTAACTGTCTCAGAGTCAACAATTTCCGATGATTTTAATCGAATATAAGCTGCATCCACGGCATTATCCACTGT